>JAGLSB010000363.1 GCA_023135955.1 Bacteroidales bacterium
TCTTCCATTGGCAAGAAACTTATGATGGCTTTAGCAGGCCTTTTTCTGAGTATTTTCCTTCTTGTCCACTTAGGGCTTAACTCCCTTCTTGTCATTTTTGACAGTACTGATCAATTTAATATTGCTGCCCATTTTATGCGATCAAATATTCTCATTAAAATTTCTGAAGTAATATCGTTTGGTGGATTTCTTCTCCACATAATTTACGGTCTTATTGTTCAAATATATAATTGGCTTGCCAGACCTATTTCATATAAGGTGTCAAACAATGCACAAACTTCATTCTTTTCGAAATATATGATTCACACAGCCGTGATAATTCTTGTCTTCCTGGTAATTCACTTAACTGACTTTTATTTTAAAGCAAAATTTTTTGGCGACGTAGAAGATGTTATGATTCATGGTAAAGAATATCACAACATTGGAGCACTTGTAATAGCAAAATTTCAGATCCCCGGATTTATTATTTTTTATATTGCAAGTATTCTTTTCCTTGGGTTTCATCTTTTACATGGATTTCAGTCTGCCTTCCAGACACTGGGCCTAAATCATAAAACTTATTCTCCAATTGTATATTGGATAGGCATTTTATACTTTCTAATTATAGTGGCGGGTTATAGCCTTATACCAATATTGATTTATTTTATTCGATAACTGAAAATTACTCCTGACATGGTCAAACTTAATTCTAAAGTACCTGATGGTCCGTTAGCTGAAAAATGGACAAAATATAAAGCAGATCAAAAACTTGTAAATCCAAAAAATAAAACGAAGCTGGATGTTATCGTTGTTGGAACCGGATTAGCCGGAGCTTCTGCTTCTGCTTCTCTAGGAGAAATGGGTTTTAATGTGGAAAGTTTTTGCTATTCGGACAGTTCCAGACGTGCTCATAGTATTGCAGCGCAAGGAGGTATCAATGCAGCTAAAAATTATCAAAATGATGGCGATAGTATTTACCGCTTATTCTTTGATACTATTAAAGGTGGCGATTACAGATCAAGAGAAGGAAATGTTTATCGACTGGCCGAGGTATCCAATGATATTATTGATCAATGCGTTGCTCAGGGAGTCCCTTTTGCACGAGAATATGGAGGGTATTTAGATAATAGATCTTTTGGAGGTGCACAGGTTTCGAGAACATTTTATGCAAGGGGTCAAACCGGTCAGCAGCTTTTACTTGGAGCTTATGGAGCTCTTATGAGACAAGTAAAATTAGGAAAGGTTAAGATCAATTCACGTGTTGAAATGCACGACCTGGTAATAATTGATGGAAAAGCCAGAGGAATTATTACCCGCGATTTAATAACAGGGAAAATTGAAAAGCATTTTGCTCACGCGGTAGTAATTGCAACCGGGGGTTATGGAAATACCTTTTTCCTTTCAACAATGGCAATGGGAGCCAATGTAAGTGCTGCATGGCAAAGTTATAAACGCGGAGCCATTTTTGCCAATCCTGGTTTTGTTCAAATTCACCCTACTTGTATTCCTGTCCATGGCGATTCTCAATCAAAACTAACCCTTATGTCGGAGAGTTTAAGAAACGATGGAAGAATATGGGTTCCTAAAAATAAAGAAGACGCTGAGAAAATCCGGTCAGGAAGTCTGAAACCTAAAGATCTGAAAGAAGAAGATCGCGATTATTATCTGGAAAGAAGATATCCTGCTTTTGGTAATCTTGTTCCACGTGATGTTGCCTCCAGAGCAGCTAAAGAAAGATGTGACGAGGGATATGGAGTTGGCACCGGGCTTGCTGTATTTCTTGATTTTAAAGATGCCATTGCAGAAATGGGTAAGAGTACTATTGAGGCCAAATATGGAAACCTGTTCCAGATGTATGAGAAGATTACAGATGACAATCCTTATGAAACACCAATGATGATATATCCTGCTATTCATTATTCGATGGGTGGACTATGGGTTGATTATGGATTAATGACTACCATTCCGGGATTATTTGCAATTGGAGAGGCCAATTTCTCAGATCACGGAGCAAACCGATTGGGAGCCAGTGCGCTAATGCAGGGATTGGCTGATGGGTATTTTGTTTTGCCATATACTATTCAGGATTATCTTGCAGATGAAATATCTACTCCTCGAATGTCGACTGATTTGCCAGAATTTGATGAGGCTGCAAAAAATGTTTCGGGTAAAATGTCACAGCTAATGAATGTGAAAGGAAGTAAATCTGTTGACACCTTTCATAAGCAGTTGGGAAATATTATGTGGGAACATGTTGGAATGGCAAGAGAAAAAGAAGGATTGAAAACTGCAATTGTTGAAATTCAAAAACTTCGCGAAGAATTCTGGAAAGATGTAAAAGTAACCGGAGAATTAAATGAATTAAATCCAGAGCTTGAAAAAGCAGCAAGAGTTGCAGATTTCCTTGAACTTGGTGAATTAATGGCAAGAGATGCTCTACAAAGAGAAGAATCTTGTGGCGGACACTTCAGGGAAGAATTTAAGACAGAAGAAGGCGAAGCTCTACGTAATGATAAAGATTTTACATTCGTTGCTGCATGGGAACATAAAGGTGAAGGAAAAGAAGTTGAGATGCACAAGGAAGTTCTGAATTTTGAATTTGTTGAACTAAAACAAAGAAATTACAAGTAATAAGATAAAACAAAGATATTATGGACCTTAAACTTAAAATCTGGAGACAAAAAGACCGCACTTCAAAGGGGAAATTTATAACATACCCTGTTAGCAATATCTCGTCTGACGCCTCCTTTCTGGAAATGTTGGATGTTCTGAATGAAGATCTTATTTCTAAAGATGAAGATCCTGTGGCTTTTGATCATGATTGTAGAGAAGGAATTTGCGGATGTTGCAGTCTTTATATAAACGGAAAACCTCATGGTCCCGATGAAAAAATTACAGTTTGCCAACTCCATATGCGCAAATTTAAAGATGGCGAAACAATAGTTATAGAACCATGGAGAGCTAAGCCATTCCCCGTTATCAGAGACCTGATAGTAGACAGAACTGCTTTCGATGAAATTATTATTGAAGGAGGTTATATTTCTGTAAATACAGGAAATGCAGCTGATGCTAATGTTATTCCCATATCTAAAGAAAATGCCGATTTATCCTTCGATGCAGCTGCATGTATTGGTTGCGGGGCTTGTGTAGCAGCCTGCAAAAATGCATCGGCAATGCTATTTGTTTCTGCTAAAGTATCACAGTTTGCACTTCTTCCTCAAGGCAGAGTAGAGGCCAGGCAAAGAGTTGATTCCATGATCTCAAAAATGGATGAGCTTGGATTCGGAAGCTGTACCAACACCGGGGCTTGCGAGGCTGAATGTCCAAAAGGAATTACACTTACAAATATTGCGAGGTTAAATCGGGAATTTATTGTGGCGAAGGTATGTTGAGGGACTTTTTTGATTGTGATTATTGTAGGGACGTGCCACGTGGCATGTCCCTACAATAATCACAATCACATTATCACACCACCTACTCCCCTTTCATTATCGCTTCTACTTCCTCAACTGTCTTTGGTATAGCTGTTCCTAAAACTTTACAGCCCTGGGAATTAATGAGTATATCGTCTTCTATGCGTACGCCCCCGAAATCTTTATATGTTCCTACTTTATCGTAGTTTATATAATCTTTGAATTTCCCTTCATATTTCCAAAGATCGATGAGAGCAGGTATGAAATATAAGCCTGGCTCTATTGTCATTACCATACCAGATTTTAATTCTTTTCCCATTCTAAGATATGCTGTTCCAAATTGGGAGCTTCTTTTTACTTTGTCATTATATCCCACATAATTTTCACCAAGACTTTCCATATCGTGAACATCAAG
>JAGLSB010000364.1 GCA_023135955.1 Bacteroidales bacterium
GTGTCGAGTTTAATAAAATCACGATTCAGGTCCATATATATCGCGTTGCCCCTAAAGCCATGTTCAATTGGTCCATTTTGATTAGCGCGATGGAATTTTCCCCGGTTCAATGTTCCTCCTACATTCAAAATAGGTATAATAGCTATAACGGTATTATCCAGTATCTCTTGATATTCTTCTTTCTTTTGCAATACTTCCAATGCAAATTTTGCACTGGCATCAATACCACAGGGCTCCCCCGGATGGATTCCGTTATTGATAAGTAAAACAGATAAACCTTTTTCCCTGATCGAAACAGGATCGAAGTCACCATCACCGGATATGATGAATAGGTGTATGGGTTTTCCGGAATCACTTTCCCCGGCTATCATAAGCTTACATGACTGGTAGCTGTCCTCCAGAAACTGGTAAAACATGATGGTTTCTTTCCAGGTGGGAGTTTTATTTTGCTCATAATTAAGCTTTGGTTGAGAAAGTAATCTAGCGTTTGTGAAAACGACAAACATGAAAGATAAAAGGAAGAATAATTTGAAATATTTGCTCTCTTTCTGCATAACTGATTTATGAATTAAATATTCTATATAAATGTAAATAAAAATTAAAACTCAAAGTTTTGATCCTGTATCTCCATTTTTAGCTGCCCAAAGAATTTTAGAATATATTCATCTTCATTTTGGGATAAAATTCTTTTACAAATGTTTTCCATATCGTCTTGGTGCATCAAAGCCTTATGATAAATAATTTTCACAACCGAGAGAGGATCGGAATTATGATTTTTGCTCTCTGATTCTACTTGTCGTAATTGTATGTTATACTGTCGAAAGAACTCTTCAATCTCATTAAACCTTGGAGTATGAATCCTGATCATCTCGGGAAGATTATTGCAATTAGAAATGAAATTTTTGAATCTTCCAGCAAGATTAGCAACGATTTTCAATCCAAGATCTTCGAGAGGAATACCTCTCATTAGATAGATTTCAGCGTATCTGTAAATGCCAATAAGACCAAAGGCATCCAAATCATCGCTAATATTGAGTGCAGTTAATAAGTTAGTTTTTTTATCAATAATAAGTGGACCGGGACCCATATAAGTTTTGTCGTCATGTTTTTCAATGGCATCCAGGATTTCATTAAGAAGAGCAGGTTTCTTTTTGTAATTAACTAAAAAATCAGAACAAATATTTCTTCCAGCCAGTCCGTGATCATGTCCGTAAGTTTTTAGCATTCCTGAATCATGAAATAGGGAAGCTAATAATAAGGCTTCTGTAAAATCATAATCAATTATAATACCAAGGTCATGAATCTGATGGAGTAGAAACTTAGAGTTCAACCATACCCGAAGATGATGTTGATGATCGTGGGATGGAATGGGAGACTTTGTGAAACCCTCCTTCAGGAATGAGAAACTATTTTTAAGCCAAACCTTTTCTGCAAGCTTAATTTGTTCAGTTAAAGTTGTCATTAAATATAACTGATTTTAAGCATATTGGTTTTACCCCTTTTATT
>JAGLSB010000365.1 GCA_023135955.1 Bacteroidales bacterium
TCTAACTCTAATTCAGTAGCGGGTATTTGGGCTGAAGATAAATGCGAAATAACAAGTGTTAACGCAGTTAATAAAATGTGAATGTTCTTCATGATGGTATTTTCTAATCTTTAAATAGTTTAATTCCATAATTGTCATCTTTTGCCTTCTCAAAAAAAATCTGATTTACGAATTTTCATCTAATATCCAACGGAAACCAGACACTCATTGCCGTTGGCCCACGGTTATTCCATGCAAAATATGGAATCATGCTAATAGGTAGATTTGTCATTTGCATTGCTGGTTCCAGTGGACGATATAATGCTCCTTCCCATGGTTTTTCGTCGTAATAAAACGCATTGCCTTCCAATGTTTTAATTCCAAATGGGAAATCAGATTTTGCCACTTTTAAAGCTAAATCAGAAGGAATTCGAACATTATTGATGTCTTTGCCATCAGCTAAATCTTTCGATTCGAGGCAATACAATATAGGACCACGCATAACGGCTACCTGATTTCTGAGTTGTTCTGCTTTCGGATGTGCCTCCATCAAACGTGCCGGCATTGGTAGGTCCAATTCAATAACATCACCCTTTTTCCATTTTCTGTTCATCGACAAATAAGTCCCGGCTTTTGGTGTTTCCTCAACTACTTTCCCATTCACTTTTACTAAAGCGTTATTAGTCCATCCTGGAATACGAACTCGAACAGCAAACTCCTTACTTGAGCTTAATTTATCTATTTTTACTGTGATTTTTCCTTCCCACGGATAATCGGTCTTTTGAGATAGCTTCACTTTTTGACCAAAGCCAAACTCACCATCAAAAGTATTTCCTCCGTAATGATGTATCCATATTCCGTTCTCATCGGTACTATACAAGTACGAATGTAATTGGGTCATAGTACGCAACAGATTGGTGGGACAGCAAATACGTTTCCGTCCTGGCAAAACACGTTCAGGCAGAAAATTATGCCCTCCTTCCAAGTGGTGAGAATCATCATGAAAACGAAGCGAGTTCCGGTAGAACCAGCTTTCACCATCGAGCCCGATGCCGCCCAAGAAACCGTTGTATAACTCTAGTTCCATTATATCGGCATATTTTACATCTCCCGATATGGCAAGCATCCGGTAATTCCACATGAAGTTTCCGATCTGACCACAGGTTTCGTTGTATGAATCGGCAGCCGGTAAATTGTACGAAGCACCAACAGCTTCCACAACAGGGTCCTTGCCTTTGGACAAACCATGCCCAACCGGGCTTACCCCGCCATTAATACACATTTTGGTATGGGTAAGATCATGCCAGAGACGTTCCAACGGAGGAAGCAATGTTTCGTCACCCGTTTCCATATAAACATCAGTTGCGCCTGCAAATAAGTAGGTAAAAAATACATTGTGTCCCACTACCTCCTTTGACTCGCGAAGCGGAACTCTGTCTTGAATTAAATCCGAACCAATAATGCCCGGTTGCTTATCAAAAATACCACCTTGCTTAGGTTTGATTCCCCTGCTATCTACTATTAATTTGGCACAATCCAGATATTTCTGCTCACCTGTTTCACGATACATTTCTACCAAACCCATTATTGCTGATGGATTATGCGCATATGAAGGTGAAACTTTTTCGCCAAGTGTTTCGCATAAAAAATCGGCAGTACGAAGAGCAACATCAAATAAGCTTGTTTTACCTGTTACTCGTTTATGTATGCAGGCTGCTGTTAACAGGTGCCCCATTGAATAAACCTCGTGTTCTCTGGGATTGGTAAAGCGAGTTTTTCCTTTTGCTGTAATCTGTGTTGCAATGTATCCGTCCTCTTCCTGCGCAGCTTCAATCAACACAATTGCTTCATCCATTCGGTCAGAAATCCACAGGTCTTTTGTATTCTCATACACACTTGCTGCCGATTCAATCCATTTATACAACCAAGCGTCCTGCCAATCAGTACCGGCATGTTCACCTTCTTCGATAGCCGCAGCTTTAAAATTGTCGATTACATGACCTGCTTCCGGATCAGCTGCCAATTCCCATAATTTACGAAGTGTAATACCTTGTGTTTGCTCGTACCGATCTGCCCAAAATCCATTGGTCCACTGAACAGCATCCATAGATACCGGGCGCATAATAGCTTCCGGACTTTTTTTCATATCAACAATGTATGTGTCTTGTGCTAAGGAATATAGAGCCAACGAGATAAATCCTATTGTTAAAATAATTTTATTCATACGTTTATTTTTAAGCATAATTCTATTGATTTTTGATATTTAGTGGCAGCCACACACTCATTTTTGTATTTTCTCCCCGGTTTTTCCATGCATAATATGGAATTAACTCAATTTCTATTTTTTTAGATTGAACTTTTTCTAATTCCTGAAATCCACCGATGGTTTCTCCGCTAATAGTGATAAGTTCAGCCTTCGTTTTTAGTACATTAACCCCACCAAGTAAGTCAGCGCGGAATTCAGTTTCCCACTTTGCATCGGAGGGGATTTGAAGGTCATCAATACTAATATCTTCAGGAAGTTCTGGCGATTCCAGACAATAAACAACTGGTCCTCGTTTTATAGCAACTTGCCCACGGGTTTGTTCCATTTTATATTCAGACACCAACATTTTAACTTCCATTGGTAGGTTCAGTCCTACAACATCGCCTTTTTTCCATTTTTTAGAAATTTCAACATATTCACCGGCAATGGCACTTTTCTCATCCTCGCTGTTAACTGTTACACTTGCACCTTCGGCCCAATAAGGAACTCTCAATTTAATAACAAATTCCCCTTTACTTTCCAGAGTAAATTTAATCTTGCCATTCCAAGGATAATTAGTTTCCTGCTTCATTTTTACTTTTGTGCCATCGGGTAATTGGGTGTTCAATTCGTTCCCGGCATAATTATTTACCCAAATTGTATTTTCAGAACTTCCATACAAGAATTGGCCATAAGCAGCTACATTTCGCAGTATGTTGGTAGGGCAGCAAATAAGTGCGGGCCCCGGCAGGCTACGGTGGTATTTTTTGTGGTGAATTAGCTCATGTTCGTCGCCATACCATCGCAATGGATTTCCGTACGACCACCCCACACCATCTATATCAACCCCACAAAGTATGGAGTTGAACCAATTTAGTTCCATTATATCTGCAAAGCGTCCTTCGCCCGATGCCTGAAGCATACGCCAATTCCACATCATATTACCCAGCATACCACATGTTTCATTATACCCATTCGCCTGAGGTAAGTCGTATGGCCTGGCAATACCTTCGCCAATGTAATCGTTTCTATCGGTTTTTCTTATTCCATTTTTATCTACAAAAGTTGACATGCTTAATTGGTGTGGACTTACACCTCCGGTAACATACATTTTCTTTTCTGTAAGGTCGTGCCAATGCAAATCCAGCGCATCCCAAAGCGTATTATCATTCGTTTCGATGTAGGCATCAGTAGCTCCTGCATAGAGGTAAGTGTAAAAAACAGCATGCCCTAACACCTCCTTGCTTTCGCGTAAGGGAACCAAATTTTGGTTATTAATTCTTCCCCAAGCCGGATTGAAAGATTGAGCTCCGCTAGGTTGATCGAAGAGTTCTTCTGCTGTAAATTCCTTTTTTGCAGGATACTTACCACGCGAATCAATGAAATGATTAGCCATATCAAGGTACATTTTATTACCTGTTACCCTGTACAAATCCATTGCCCCCATTATTATAGAAGGATTATTCGGGAAATCAGGGTATTTCGCCTGATTCTCGCTAAAAAAGTTATAAATATAGGTGGCACATTTTTCAGCTATCTCTAAAAAATTGGTTTTGCCAAGAAGATCGTAGTGTGCAGCGGCAGCTGTGTACATGTGCCCCATAGTATAAAGTTCATGATGCTTCATGTTTTCAAAACGGCTATACTTTTTTCTTTCCGTTATTTGGGTAGCGATATAACCATCTTCTTGCTGTGCCTCCCCGATCAGTTCAATCATTTCATCGACCAATATGCTTAGCTTGCGACCTTCAAATTCTTTGTCAGGCTCGTTTGCTAAAATGTACACGGCAGCCTCCATCCATTTAAAAAGCCAGGCGTCTTGCCAGTGTGTGCCTTTAAATTCACCTTCCATCCTTCCCGCGGCTATTTCAAAGTTTTGGATAACATGCCCTGCATCCGGGTCATTTGCTCTTTCCCATAATACTTTAAAAGAAACCTCGTTATTAACCTTTTGACGTTCTGCCCAAAAGCCTTTGGTTATTTTAACATCTTGTAACGGCACCGGTGTCATTGTAGCGTAAGGGCTTTGATGCATATCTGCAATGTAAGAGTCTTGCGCCCTTGAGAAACTTGCCAGAGCCATTATTCCAAATACTAAAATAATTTTATTCATTATTCTTGACTTTTATTGATTTCCAAAAACTTATGAAATCCTAGCTCTTTTTCATGAAGCGGATCATAATTTGGATTAGGTGTTGGCATTTGTGCGTTTAATAATTCACGCCATGTTTTAAGGTCGCTTAATAACTCATTAGCCTTTTCCTGTCTTTTTCTAACCAGATTAATTGTTTCACCAATATCTTCTTTTAAATTAAATAATTCAAGACGACCATCGTTATAGTGTTCAATAAGTTTATAATCTCCTTTGCGAATTGCACCCATTGGTGTACGAGTCCACTGGCTGGTTGGGAAATGCCAGAAAAGTGCCTTGCGGTCAAGAGTTTCTGTGTCTTCTTTCAACAAGGAAACTAAACTAATTCCATCTGTTTTCTGCTCATCCGGAATTTCTCCTCCACCCATTTCAATAAAGGTAGAAAACAGGTCGTAGCTGTTTACCGTTTCGTGACAAACACTTCCCGGCTTAACTATGTCAGGCCATTTTACGATAAATGGTACGCGAATTCCACCTTCATAAAGAGTTCCTTTTTGGTTGCGTAGCGGTAACATAGTAGTTGCCATTGGCGTTGGTTCTTTAAGGTACATATCTCCTATCAATCCACCATTATCCGAATAAAGCACAACAACGGTATTTTTTTCAAGACCAAGATTTCTCAACTCTTGAAGCAACAAGCCTAAAGACTCATCTGCCATCTCTGTCATTGCAGCATAAGTAGGATGAACATCGGTTATCCCTGTTTTTCTTAGCTTTTTATTGTATTTTTGTATTAAGTCTTCTCTTGCGCGCAGTGGTGCATGAACCGCATGATGACTAACACACAGTAAAAAGGATTTGTCTTTGTTTTGACGTAAAAATTCAATGGAATTTGCTGTTATCGGACCAAT
>JAGLSB010000366.1 GCA_023135955.1 Bacteroidales bacterium
GACACCGTTTTTTCATGTTGTTTTTCCATTAAGGAGTATAAACCCATCTATTACTCTAATGGAAAACAATTATTATCAGAATTGGAACAAGCTTGTTTATTATGTTTCGGAGGTATATGCCGCAACAAATAAGTTTAAAGCAGGAGATGCAAAAAATCTTAGTGATAAAATCAGAAAAACGGCTATTTCTATAACGGCTGACTTCAACAGGCCTGGGGAAATCGAAAAATCTAAAATTTATCCGATATTATCCTCTGTTTCTGTATTGGAAACTTACCTTCAATTGGCAAAGAAGTATAAGTTTCTAAAGGATACATCTGTATTGGATGATAAGCTTACCGAGTTAAAAGGTGCTCTTAACCAGATGCTTGAGTAAACCTGCCTTCACGTTTATCATAAAGGATTGATTTGTAATAATTGTATTGTTTGTAGTGCAGTATAATTTTGAAATTAATGAAGAAAGTTTAATATTTCTTATTTTTGATGTATATATTAGAAATATGAGATCATCTTCACCTCGCGAACTCGCTTTATATATTGCCATATTAGCAACCTCTATGTTTGGCGGAACAATTTTTATTCTTAATTTTTTTCAAACAGATAAGTTGTGGGTACTTATTATACTTGCTGTTGTTGTCTTCTTTATTTTAATCTACCTCATAATATTCCAGATATTTAACAATTTTATTTTTGAAAAGATACAACCTATATATAAAAGCATACATGAACATTCCTTGAGTCAAAAAGAGTTGAAAAAGCGAATTGAAAAAAAAGATATGATTTCGGCTGTAAACAAGGAAGTTGAAGATTGGGCAAACACAAAGACTCATGAAATAAAGAAACTTAAACAAATTGAGAAATATCGCAAAGATTTTTTAGGTAATGTTTCTCATGAGTTAAAAACTCCAATATTTAATATTCAAGGATATATTTTAACACTTCTTGAGGGGGGATTGGAGGATAATAAAATCAATAAGCTTTACTTAAAGAGGACCGAGAAAAGTATTAACAGGATGATTTCCATAGTGGAGGATCTGGAATCAATTTCTCGCCTTGAATCTGGTGAGCTGAAGTTAAGCATTGAAAAATTTAATATTTTAAAATTGACAGAAGAGGTTCTGGAAGCCCTTGAAATAAGAGCCAATCAGCATAATATTTCGTTGAATTTAGGCTCTGGCTATAATAAGGCAATATATGTCCTGGGCGATAGAAAGCGGATACTGGAGGTTCTTAATAATCTTTTGGTAAACTCTATAAGTTATGGAAAGGAGAAAGGGAAAACAACCGTGTCGTTTATGGATATGGGACAAAATATTTTAGTGGATGTCACGGATACAGGAATTGGAATTTCCGAAAAAGATATTCCTAGAATATTTGAGAGATTCTTTCGGTCTGATAAATCAAGGAGTCGTGATGAAGGTGGTACAGGGCTTGGGTTATCTATTGCTAAGCATGTGATTGAAGCGCATCATCAGACTATTAATGTACGCTCAAAGCTTGGAAAAGGAAGCTCATTTGTTTTTACATTGAAAAAGGCCTGATTAAGAATCCAGAACATGAAGGTTTAAAAATTCAAGAAAATATATTCCCCTGGATTTATTCTATTCTTCTCACTATTTTTTTTAACTTTACTTTAACACAAGTTGAATTATGAATAGAAGAGCCCTTACTATACTTCTCATAGATCAGATAATTCTGATGATGGCATTCATGTCCATGGTCTTATATAAACCGGGGTCATTAAATTACCTGACTCCCCGGTATTTCGCAGGTTTTGGATTATTATTTTTTTCCTGGGCTTTTGCTTCCATTTATTTTGGTAAATACCGCTTTATGAAGAAGCATACATTGCTTAGACTGATTAATCGCATCATTATTTCAGATCTTGCAGCTCTATCAATTGTTTCTGTTTTTGTAATTGCCTTTAATATTTCTGGATACTCTCGATTAATATTATTCGGGACTGTGGGCATAGCTGCAATTGCAGAGATTATTATTAGTAATTTTTATTTCTTTCTTATTCATACGATAAATGGGAAGACCGATTTAATTAATCCTGCTCCTAGTAGAGCTGACCTTGTTAAGGCTCATAAAGCTACTGATTTTCGGAAAGAATCCCTTTCAAATGAATCAATTAGAAATGCCATAATGTTGGAGTGTGGGCAGGAAGCTCTGGATTTTATTTCCTTGCACAATACTTTTGATGAACCTAAAATTCTTACCGTATCAACTGCAACTCGTTTTAATATTGAGTTTCAACCTGATAATTATTTTGAGAAAATTATTAATCTAAAAAGAACTAATGATCTTCAATACATTAATAAGTTTTTTGAAAGTATTAATCGGAAAATTCCCATGGGAGGATTTTATACAGGATGTGTTGAAACAAAAAATCAAAGAAAGAGCAGGATACTCAAGAAATTCCCGCCAGGATTGAATTGGATAATGTATACTTTTGATTTTATTCTTAAAAGAGTCTTCCCGAAATTTATCCTAACAAAAAGTATATATTTTCTTCTTACTCGAGGGAACAATAGGGTTTTAACAAAGGCAGAAACTCTGGGAAGGCTTTATTCATGTGGGTATGAGATCGTAGATGAAAAAGACATTCATAATTACTTTTACTTTGTAGTAAAGAAGATCTCTGAGCCGGTTTATGATATGAACCCATCTTATGGTCCATTTGTGAAACTTAAGCGGATTGGGAAAGATGGTAAGTTAATTAAGGTGTATAAATTGCGGACTATGCATCCCTATTCAGAATATCTTCAAGATTACATCTATCAATTGAATAGCCTTGATAGAGGAGGGAAATTTAAGAATGATTTTAGGATTTCCACTCTTGGGAAGTTTTTCAGAATGTTTTGGTTAGATGAATTACCAATGCTTTTCAACCTTCTGAAAGGTGATTTGAAGCTTGTGGGGGTCCGTCCTATAAGTAAACATTATTATGATCTTTATGATGATGAGTTAAAAGAAAAACGAATCAAAAATAAGCCGGGCCTTATACCTCCTTTTTATGCAGATCTTCCAAAAACTTTAGAAGAAATACAAGCTTCAGAATTAAAATATCTTTCTGAATATTCAAAAAAACCATTTAGAACTGATTGGAAATACTTCTGGAAAGCATGGAAGAATATTCTTTTTAAGAGAGCAAGAAGTAAATAGCATAATGTTATGCTTTTCTGATAATTTCTATCTCTCCTCCAATTCCAATTTTAATTATTTCGGAAGCTTGTGATCTTGAATAATCATCTTGCCTGTATTTTACTACATAATCTACCGCATCTATTATTTCAGATGATATTTCGTTGAAAATGCCTGGCGACTTTTCTCCTGAAATATTTGCAGATGTTGAAACGATTGGTTTTTTATGTCTTTTTACTAACTCAGAACTGAAATCCTCATGACTAATCCTTATTCCAACACTTCCATCAAAAGCAATTAGATTTTTTGCCAGGTTCTTAGCTCCAGGATAAATAATTGTTAGCGGTTTGTCTGAAACTTCGATCAAATCCCATGCTACATCAGGTATTTTGTCAACATATCCTGTTAGAAAGTTTTCGTTGTCAAGTAAAACCAGCATAGACTTGCTATCGGTTCTTCTTTTTAATTGATAAATCTTTTCTACTGCAGCAGGATTAGTAGCATCACATCCAATGCCCCATATAGTATCAGTAGGATATAAAATGACACCACCTTTTTTTAATACTTCGACACAGTTAATTATATCGTTTTTGAAATCAGAAGATGGATTCATAGATATTGTTTAAAGATTCTATTGACGTTTTAGTATCAAATTTTCTTGAAAATTCAAAACCTTGAAACTTCATAGTTTTTCTAAGCTCAGAGTCCTCTAAAACCCGATTAATAGCTATGGAAAATTCCTCTGTATTAAAAGGATCTATATAGAGGGATTCAGATCCTCCAGTTTCCTCAAGACAGCTTCCTTTGGCTGCTATAACGGGTGTTCCCGATTGTAAAGCCTCCAACACAGGTAAACCAAATCCTTCAAAAGAGGAAGGATAAGCAAACAAACTTGCCAACTGATAAATTCCGGGTAAATCGATGCCGGGAAGGTTTTTCAGAAATATTATATTAGAAATCTGCTTGTCTGCTATGAATGAATACACTTCCTTCGCATATTTTTTTTCTTTACCAACAACGACAACAGGTATATTAGATCTTGTATGATGAACTGCTTTTATAAGTTCCAATAGATTTTTTCTTTTTTCAATGGTGCCTACCGAAAGAATAAATTCCGATGGAAGATCGTATTTTTCTCTAACTTGTTGAAGATGCTCTATTGATAATTGAGTATTGTAAATCGGGTTCGATGATTGATAAACCACTTCTATCCTTGATTCTTCAATATTCATGAAATTTATGATATCTCTTTTTGTTTGTTGGCTGATTGCAATTATTTTGTCAGCAGCCCTAAGAGAATGCTCATATTTTTTTTTATATATTATGCGATCAATGCTTTTATATAACTCTGGAAAGCGGTATAAAATCAGATCGTGAATTGTTACGATCGATTTGGCACCAGTTTTTTCAATGTTTTGAGGTAGCTCATGACTCAGGCCATGAAATAAGTCTATTTTTTCCTTTTTCAAAGAGTCGGCTATTTTATAACTTCTCCAATAAGATCTGAACTTCTTATTTAGGAAAGTTTCCGGCATAATAACAGATGTGTTTTTGGGAGGAAAATCTCTGAAATCATTATTAGCACGAGGTGTATACAAATAATATTGATTTTCAGTAAGATATTTTGAAATAGAGCTAATTAGCGTACGACTGTAGTTCCCTAATCCACTGTAATTCAAAAAAGCTCTTTTTGCATCGTAGGCAATTCTCATAATTAAAAGGCTACATTATACTCCCTCAAAGCATTATTCAACGATGTTTTCAGATCGGTAGATGGTTTTCTTTTACCAATAATAAGAGCGCATGGAACCTGATATTCTCCTGAAGGAAACTTTTTAGCATAGCTTCCTGGAATTACAACGGAACGGGAAGGAACTCTCCCTTTATATTCAATGGCTTTTTCACCGCTCACATCAATAATTTTGGTTGAACCGGTAATAACTACGTTTGCTCCCAGTACCGCCTCCTTTTCAATATAAGCTCCTTCAACAATTATGCAGCGGGAACCAATAAAACAATTATCCTCTATGATAACCGGAGCCGCCTGAACAGGTTCGAGAACGCCGCCAATTCCAACACCTCCACTTAAATGAACATTTTTTCCAACTTGTGCGCAGGATCCTACAGTTGCCCATGTATCGACCATTGTACCTTCGTCAACATAAGCTCCAATATTAATATAGGATGGCATCATTATTACTCCTTTGGAAATATATGCACCATAACGAGCAATAGCATGTGGAACAACCCTTACTCCCAATTCTTTATAATTTGATTTTAAGGGGATTTTATCATGAAATTCAAAAGGGGAAACTTCAATTGTCTCCATTTTGCGAATTGGGAAATACAGAATCACAGCCTTTTTAATCCACTGATTCACCTTCCACTCGCCACCGTTAGGCTCAGCAACACGAAGATCACCTTTGTCCAGTTTTTCTATAGTTGAAACAATAGCTTCCTGAACATCCTTTTCATTCAACATAGAACGGTTATCCCAGGCCTTTTCAATTAATTCTTTATGATTCTTTTTCATTTCATTAATATTTGTGCTCAAAGTTAGGATAAATTTGGGAAAAATCGGACTTAAGCTTACGTCCTGTATGTCAATCTTGCGTGAGCTCTATAGCTTCAATAATCTCTTCCCTAATCTGACCAGCAGATATATCAGAATTAGATTGAAAATAATAGTAGCACCACTGGGAATGTTCAGATAGTATGAAATAATGAGTCCGGATACCGAGCCAATAAAAGCAATTACAATTGAATATATAATTATCTTCTTGAAATTTTTAGTGAAAAGATTGGCTGTATTTTGTGGAACAGTCAGTAATGAAATAAGAAGAATAATTCCTACAATCTTAATGTTTAGTACAATTGTAAGAGCAACTAATATCATTAAGCCATAATTGAATAATTCAACTCTGATATTCTGAGATTTTGCATATTCTTCATCAAAACTAATGAAAAGGATTTTTTTATAGAATAAACTAAAAAACAAGAGAACCAATACCGACAAGCCAAAAAGAAATAGGATGTCGGCTGTATTGACAGTGAGAATATTGCCAAATAAGTAGGACATAAGATTTGGTGCATAACCGGGCGTAAGATAGATGAAAATTATTCCAATAGCCATGCCCATCGACCATAAAATTGCAATTACTGAATCGTTTCTGATATCAGCTTTTTTAGTGAAACGTTCAATTCCAATTCCCGATAAAAGTGCAAACACACTTGCTCCAAGGATTGGATTTAATCCTAAAAAGTAAGCAATCCCTATTCCTCCAAAGCTGGAGTGGGTAATTCCTCCAGCAACAAAAACCATTCTTTTAGCAACTATATAGCTACCAATTATTCCACAACTGATTGCAGTAAGACTGGAAGCTAATATTGCGTTTACAAAGTATTGATAGCCAAATATTTCAATAATTCCGTTCATCATTTCTTATTTATGCTCATGTAAAACGCGATGTGGGACAGATCCATGGGTAATAATGTCGATTGGACAATTATAAACTTTTAGTTGAGCAGAGCTTATGCTATTGGAAGGATGATAATGTAAGCTTTGATTAACGCAAGCAATAGTTTTGATATAACTACTTACAGTTCCAATATCATGTGAGACCAACATTATCGCCATAGTTTCATTTAACTGTCTAAGTATCTCGTACAGTTCGTGCTCAAATCTATTGTCGACAAAGGAATCTGGTTCATCAAGGATTAACAGAGCCGGTTGAGAAATAATTGCTCTTCCCAAAAACACCCTTTGTATTTGTCCGCCTGACAATTCTCCTATAGAGGTGTTCCTGTGATCAGTCATTCCTAGTTTATTAAGAATCTCCTCCAGGAGAATGTTTAACTCCGAATTAGATTTTGTAGATTTCCTTCCAGAAGAAATTAGCCCGGATAAAACTACTTCGCCAACTGAAATTGGGAATTTTTTATCAAATGAGACCTGCTGAGGAAGATATCCGATAAAGGTTCTGGAATCCTTGAAATCACCAGGGAAAAAGTAATCAATCTTTCCGGAAAATGGCTTAATGAGTCCAAGGATTACTTTCAAAAGTGTAGTTTTACCTCCTCCATTCGGACCAATAATACCGATAAAATCCTGTTTTTTAACTTCAAGATTTATATCCTTTAGAATGGTTTGGTGTTCGTAACCAGCATTAATCTTATCTAATTTCAATAGTTTTTCCATGAGTAGATCATTTAGAAATCAGAATACTATGGATATTAAGTAATTGTTCATCCCAATCTTCTCCCAAAGGATCAATAACAATAATTTCAGCATTGATTTCTTTAGCAAGTGATTTTGCATTGTCAATACTAAACTGTCTTTGTACGAAAATATATTTAATATTCAATTCTTGAGCCATGTCAATAATTGATGCTATGTGAGCCGGGCCAGGTTCCTTTCCTTCAAATTCCAGCACATGCTGAGTCATTTTATAATCTCGAGCCAGATAAGCAAGTGCCGGATGATAAATTAAAAAATTTAAACCGGATAAGATTTCTGTGCTTGAAGAAAAAAGTGAGTCAATAATATTTATTTCATCAAGAAGAATTTTATAGTTCCTGACAAACATTAAAGAATCTGACGGGAAGGATTCAGTTAGTGCTGTCAGAACATTTTCTGAAATTATTTTCATGTTTTTTGCTGACATCCATATGTGTGGATCTTTGCCGTGGTCAATATTGTGCTGATGAGATTCTTCTTGCTCTTCTTCATCATTTGAATGTCGATGGTTTTGGGCTCCTATGAAATCAATATTATCAGATATATTTATAATATTGAGATCAGGATTTTGCTTGCCGATCTTTTCAATCCAGGTCTTTTCAAAAACAATTTCTCCAATTCTGAGATACAAAGATGAATTATTAAGTTGAGTAATTTGCAGTGGAGAAGGTTCATAACTGGCAGGTGAAGCTCCGGAAGGTATAAGGACATTTATTTTATATTTTCCAGACGTGATTTTATCGACCAGATACTTTTGTGGTAGGATACTCACAGAAATTACAGGAGAGGATGTTTTTTCTTCCCCATTTTTACATGAAGTATTCAATAAGAACAATAAGGTGATTATGTATGAAATATATTTCATTTTCTTGCGCTAAATTTTTTAAACTTAAAAAGAGAGGAACCCTTTGGAGGGACGGGGTCGTGGCCATGGCCACCCCATGGATTGCAAGAGACAATTCTCTTAGTTGAGAGAATCAGGCCTAATATTACACCATGAGTTTTCAGGGCTTGTATTGTATATTCAGAACATGTTGGAGTGTACCTGCATGATTTTGGCAGATAAGGAGAAATCGCTAATTGATAGAATTTTACCAAGCCAATAAAAAGATATCTGAATATCATTCTTATCCCGGCAGAAATCGGGTTTTCAAGGAGATAATATTTAAGATTTTTATTTTCCATTACAATGATTACAAATTCCGACAATTAGAAACTGATTTTCAATTTTAGAATAGCCCTGCGGTAGATTATAATCTTTAACTCTTAAATCTTTCATGCATATTAATTTGTGACATATTGAACATTCAAAGTGGACGTGATCAGCATTTCTTGTTTCATTTTTACCCTCGGAATTCATCTTGAATTTTACGGCTTCATCAGCTAAAATCCTTTGTACAATACCTTTCTCAGAGAAGGAATTTAGATTCCTGTATATGGTTGCCCGGTCACATTCTCCATTAATTATCCCTTCAATCTCTTTTCCCGATAATGGATAATCGGTTTCGAAGAGAATTTCCAGAAGTAAAACCCTACTCTGGGTTAAACTCAATCTACTTGATTTTAAAAGTTCGGAATAATCCATATAATAATTGCGACTCATTTGCAAAAATAGGAAAAATATAGCTAATTTGGATTTTTTCTGCTGTTTTTTAAAAAGATATTTCCATCTTTGTCGCTTAAATTCTAACGTGTTATAAAACACTTTTTCTCATAAGAAATACTTGTTATTAACGGTTGATTTGTTTAATTAGAAATGAAAGAAAAAAAAATGAAAGACGCAGTAGCAATTTTATGTGCAGGTGGACCTGCACCTGGTATAAATACTGTAATTAGTTCGGTTACCAAGATATTTTTACAGAACGGTTATTCTGTTTTAGGAATAAACGAAGGTTATAAATCCTTATTTGCAGATGAACCAGCCTACGATTATTTAGATTTTGACTTTGCTGACAAGATATACAGTCGAGGTGGTTCTGCCTTAAAAATGAGTCGTTATAAGCCAAAAGATGAGGAGTTTAAGGTTGATTTCTTCAAAAAGAAAAATGTAAAGCTTCTTGTGACGATTGGTGGTGACGATACTGCTTCAACCGCTAACAGGTTATCAAAATTTTTAGCAAAGCAAAATATGGATGTTAAAAACATTCATGTTCCTAAAACAATTGATAATGATTTACCTCTTCCTGAAGGGGCTCCAACCTTTGGTTATCATTCTGCAAAGGAAGAAGGTGTTCGCCTTGCTACAACTATTTATGAAGATGCCCGCACCAGTGGTAACTGGTTTGTAGTTTCAGCAATGGGTCGTGAGGCTGGTCATCTGGCATTTGGGATTGGGACAGCTTGTCATTATCCGATGATTATTATTCCTGAGATGTTCAATAAAACAAAAATTACTTTTGAGAAAATTACCAGGTTGGTTATTTCCTCTATGGTAAAAAGGCGTTTATTGGGAATCGACTATGGTGTAGCAATTATTTCAGAAGGCGTTTTTCATTTTATGAGCGATAAAGAAATTATTGATACAGGAATTAATTTTACTTATGATGATCATGGACATCCTGAACTTGGGAACGTAAGTAAATCGCATATCTTCAATATGCTGGTTCAGCAAGCTCTTAAAGAGCTTCGTATTAATGTAAAGTCCAGACCAAATGAGATGGGATACGAATTGCGTTGTTGCAGGCCTAATGCTTATGATTTAAATTATGCAACAAGATTGGGACTTGGTGTATACAAACTTTTTAAGGATGGAAATACAGGGTCTGTGGTAACAGTTGACAGAAAGGGATCAATTTCTCCATTATTGTTGAAAGATGTTGAAGATAAAAGTGGAAAGGTAAAGCCAAGACTTGTAAATGTTGAAACTGAAAAAGTACAATTAATTTACAGGAATAATCTTCATTACCTCACTAAAGAAGATTACCGTGGGGCAAGGAAATACGTTAAAAACCCTGAAGAATACGACTTCTTTAATATTCTTGAATGGGAAGATAGGATAATTGATATTTAGGCTTATACCTTAATATCATTAATACAAATCTCAATACAATTATTCTTCCTGTTTATTTAGTCTGCTAATCCAGACCCAGTGTTAGATAAACAGGAAGATACATAAACTGTCAAGATACTATTAACAATAATATCCTTGTTTGTTTTATGTTCTACGCTTTTAATTTTGTGGTTTTAAATCTTGATTTATTTCAAATTGTTGCAGAAGCTTATGTGTGCTTAATTGGTTGTCACATTATTTCACAACTTACATGTTTCATTTTTCATCCCAAAATACATGGTTATTGCACCCGGAGTTTTTTGCAAAGCGCAATTTAAAATTTTTAGTTTTCAGACAGACACTACCTAAGTTTTTGTATCTTAGCATTACAATTTATTTTTATCGTAACAGCTTTATTTAAAAAATAAGATATGGCAGCAGCGAAATCTACTAAAGGAACTATTGGGATTTTAACTGGAGGAGGCGATGTACCCGGATTGAATCCCGCAATACGTGCAATTACTATACGTGCCCTACGTGAGGGTTACCAGGTTTTGGGCCTGAAAAGAGGTTGGGCCGGTATTATGGAACTCGTTAGAGATAAAGAAGCTGATAATTCTGACAATTATATCCATCTTACAGAAGAGATTGTAAATAAATCAGGTAGGACAGGAGGAACTTTCTTGCATACTTCGAGAACGAGGGCAAGTCATGTTCCTAAGGAATATGTACCCGACCATCTGAAAGATAAATATAAAAAGAAGATAAATGATCTTACTGAGGAGGTTATAAAAAATATAGAATTTCTTGGAATAGATTATATAATTCCGATAGGTGGTGACGATACTTTATCCTATGGAGTTCGTTTATATCAGGAAGGCTTAAAAGTTATCGCTATTCCAAAGACTATGGATAATGATGTGCCAGGAACCGATTATTGTATTGGTTTTAGTACTTGCGTTACAAGAACCATAAATATTACTAATACTCTTAGGACCTCTGCAGGATCGCATGAGAGGATTCTTGTAATGGAAGTATTCGGGCGTTATGCTGGCTATACAGCTATGTTACCTACCATGGCAGGGGCTGCAAATCGTTGTGTAATTCCTGAGCATGATTTTAATATTGAAAAGCTTACTAAATTACTTGTTCATGATAGGGAAATGAATCCTTCTAAATATTCAGTTGTCCTTGTTTCTGAGGGAGCCCGATTCAAAGGAATGGATGAAATGGTATATCAATCGAATGAGAAAGACATGTTTGGTCATGCTAAGTTAGGAGGCATTGGAGAATTGATCTCTCAGAAAATAAAGGAAATATCTTCGACATATAACAAAGGAAAGCAGGTAGATATTATTAATCAGCAGCTAGGATATTTGGTTAGAGGTGGAGACCCTGATGCTATAGACTCGATTGTTCCTATGGCATATGGTAATCTGGCCCTTGATTTGGTACTGAAAGGAATTCATGGTCGATTGGTGGTCCTGAGAAATGGCAGATACGATAATGCGCCACTAGATGTAGTTACATCATCCAAAAAATTAATTGATGTTAAAAGACATTATAATGTGGATCGTTACAGACCACATTATAAAAGCTTTGAATTCCAACCATTATTTATCATGACCGGAAGTATGTAGTTGGGAATAATATCTTCCGGAAGTTCTCCAATAATTACTTAAAATAAATCCAGGCTTCAGAGGCTAGAGTTGCTCTGGCTTGTCTCATTGGCTCGAGAGATGCCTTTAGTGTTGTATAAGTTCCAGAAGTTACAAGGAAGAAATCATTTGGGCCGGCTACAATATTTCCTTCATGACCCATCTGCTGAATTTTAATAGCGTATTCTTCTGCATACTTTTGGTTCTTGAAGCTTCCTACTACTACAAAATATCCGCTATATTCTTTTACTTTCCCAGCTTCAAGTTGCTCTTGTAATTCGGCAAGTTTTGCCTCATAATCTGAACGAATACTCATGATTTCATTTACTTGTTGTTCCTCACAAGCAGTCAATTGTTTTTTCAATGCTGAAATTTCTGTTTCCAGAGCAAGGATTTTGGCCTCAGCTTCTTTACCCTTGCCAAAGAAGGAAGATCCATCTTTACATGAAGTAAGAAGTACTGTTCCCCCTATTGCTAAAATAAATAGTAATTTTTTCATAACTTTCAATATTAATGATTGTTAATACAAAAATAGACATCAGATTGACAATAATCCAGTAGTTGTTATAAAAGTTATCAATACTTCGTACTTCGGCTATCGCTCAGCAACCT
>JAGLSB010000367.1 GCA_023135955.1 Bacteroidales bacterium
CTTTGGGTTCAGGAATTACCTCCCAGCCTTTTCGATCGACTACGAGGGTTCCTTCGTTCCCCACAAAGCCAACGCCATGTGATCGACCATAGTAACCTCCATCGATTCCAATGCCGTGATCCCATAGCAGAGTGAATCCGTCAAACTCAAAAATAGCCTGTTGGGTATCAGGAGTCTCACATGCATCATCGGGATATGCAAACTTACCACCAAGCGACATAACAGATTTAGGATCGTACTGCTTCATTCCAAAGAGTGCATAATCCATTATATGGACTCCCCAATCTGTCATCATTCCTCCGGCATAATCCCAAAACCAGCGGAATGTAAAATGAAAACGGTTTTTATTGAAAGGACGTGACTTAGCCGGTCCTAACCAAAAGTTATAATCTACTCCATCAGGCACAGGACCATCAGGAACTACAGGTACAGAACCCATCCAACCCTGGTAAGACCATGCACGTACCGTTCTTATTTTCCCAAGTTTACCAGAATGAACATAAGCTATAGCATCCTGCCAATGCTTATCGCTTCTCTGCCACTGCCCAACCTGAGCAACCGTACCGTAAGACTTAACTGCCCTCTCCATTATATTACACTCCTCAATGGTATTGGCCAGAGGTTTCTCACAATAAATTGCATATCCCCTCTTAGCAGCTTCCACAAAAGGAATAGTATGCCAATGATCAGGAGTGCCAATAATAATCACATCAAGACCTTTATGATCTAATAACTTTCTAAAATCAGAGTACCCAGCAGGAGCTTTTCCTTGTATTTTTTTAACATCTCCAATCCGCTCAGCCAGAACATTATTATCCACATCGCACAATGCTGCACATTCGGTATTTGGTTGCCTCAAAAATGCTTCCAGATCAGAAAACCCCATCCCTTTAACTCCAATTACACCACATACAAGTTTTTCATTTGCACTCAAAATATTCCTGCTGATACCAGGAAAAGTAGATGAAACCCCAAGTCCAGTGGCCACAAATGCCGATTTTTTAATAAAGTCTCTTCGATTAGTAGTCATAGTAGTCTATAATTTAAATTGTGAATTTATTATTGTATTATCATCAATTATGGAAGTGAAGTTAAAAAGAATATTAAATAAAGACAAAAGGAGTGAGGGATTTGGCAGGTTCTATTTGTAATGTCGTACATAATGAGTTAATTCGTTATATTTACTGGGTGTTGGTGTGCTGGTGTGCTAATGTGCTAGTGTGCTGGTTTAAGAAAGTTCTTTTATTGTAATTTCTGGTTACTCGAGTTAGGAGGTAGACAGATTTATACTATCACCTTAGCATCCTGAAAAAATACTTGGGCCCAGTACTTAACCAAGTTCAACAACTGAAAGGAGTTAATCAAGATCAGCATTAATTAAACAATCAACTTCTGGATCGTAAGTGCGCTCCTGTAAATTGTATTTCACTAATCACCAGCACATTAACACACCAGCACACCAGCACATTAGCAACCTTAGACCAAGAAAAAACATAAATTATAAAAAAATGAACCACTTTAAAACTCTTCTCTACTCATTGATAATTCTATTCATGACGATCCAACTTTCTGCTCAAAGTAATAAAATGGAGAAAGAAGTCAAGCAGGTAATGTTAAGTGCCACACAATATATGGTAGAAAATGTGAGCACTAATGGGGGTTATCTCTGGTATTATCTTCCCGATTTTTCCCGTCAGTGGGGAGAGATGGAAGCTTACAAAACCATGATCTGGCTTCAGAACCCCGGAACAGTTAGTATGGGAAATCTATTCCTTGATGCCTACCATGTTACTGCAAATGAATATTATTACATAGCTGCAGAGAAAGCTGCATCAGCTGTTATTTGGGGACAGCACAACGAGGGAG
>JAGLSB010000368.1 GCA_023135955.1 Bacteroidales bacterium
CCTCATTTGCCATCTCTATTTCCCTCATATCAGAAGATACTCCTGTAACACCGAGCATGCCACTATGTTTATTTATAAGAATGTTTGCTGTATGGGAATCAATCCCTTCTTTTTCCATCAAAAACAATAAAACGCCGAGATCAAGGTCACCAGTACGGGTTCCCATTATCAAACCTTCAACAGGTGTAAGTCCCATAGAAGTATCTACAGATACTCCGTTCTTTATGGCAGCTATAGAAGCGCCGTTACCAAGATGACAAGTAATAAGTCTAAGGGAATTTATATCAGCTTTCATCATTTCTGTAGCTTGTTCTGCAACAAAACGATGACTGGACCCATGAAAACCATATCGCCTCAAACCATGTTTTGTATATAATGAATAGGGTATTGCATACATATAAGCTTCTCTGGGCATTGTCTGGTGATATGCAGTATCAAATACTGCCACTTGTGGTATTTTTGGAAGTAGAGCTTGCATGGCATATATACCTTTAAGATTATGTGGATTATGGAGTGGTGCAAGATCAATACAATTTTCAATTTTATCAGTTACATCATTGGTTATGAGAACACTGTTATTGAAACTTTCTCCTCCATGAACTACTCTGTGACCAACCGCTTCAATTTCATCAAAACTATTTATGCAACCATATTTTTCACTTTTCAATATACCGAGTATGTATTCAATTCCTTGTTGATGATCCAGAATCTCACCTTCGAGGTTTACTTTAGTACCATCTTTCATTTCATGCTTTACAAAAGATCCATGAAGTCCGATTTTTTCAGCAACACCTTTGGCAAGAACCTCTTTTCCCAACATTTTAAAGAGTTGATATTTAATGGAAGAGCTTCCGCAATTTAGTACAATAATTTTCATATATATTTAAGTATTATATTTTTCAATTATGCTTAATACCAGTAACATTTTTTATAATGAAGCTCTGGCACTAAAGCTATCAAATTTATCAGGATTCTTTAATGTGATTTATATTTAATTAATATGGTATGCCTTTAAAACTATTTAAATTCGGTAGCATGTATTAACTCTTCCATAATTTTCCCATCTTCATATCTATAAAATCCTTTGTTATTATATCGCCCTGAGTAACCAGCTCTTACAAGTCTTTTAAGTATAGGTGATGCTTTAAATTTCTGATCTCCAAATTCAGCATAAAGATTATCCATCCACTTTAAGAGTTTATCGAGACCAATACGATCCGCCATTTCGAAAGGTCCATACATCATACCATATCCCAACTTCATTGTTGTGTCAATAGATTTTACATTAGCCACGCCTTCCATCAAAGTTTCACATGCTTCATTGATAATAGTAACAACTAATCGGCTACTAATATGTCCTGGAGATTCATGAAGTGTTATAGGCTTTTTATCGATAGTTTTGGCAAATTTCAATACAAATTCGTATGCATAATCGCTGGTTTCCAAACCTCTAACAACCTCTACAACTTTAACAGTATTGGCCGGGCCTATAAAATGAAAACCAACTGCTCTTTCAGGATGTTTTAAAACGGCAGCAAGATCAGAAATCATCAGGGTTGAATTATTGGAAGTAATGATTGTATCATCAGAAATTACAGCTTCTGTTTTGGCAAAAATTTCTTTCCTGAGATTGACATTGGTGCCTGGTTTCTGAGTATTAATACTTTCAATTACAAGATCTACATCTTTAATGTCATTATAATCGATACTACCTTTAATCCTTGACATAATTACTCTTTTTTCACTTGCTGTAAGCCCCCATCTATCAATCATATTATCTAGTTCTATCTCAATTTCTTTATAGGCTTCAGTAACTATTTCATCTGTAAGGTCAATAAAGATAACCTCCATACCATGTTGAGCTATTATGCGTGTGATCTGCTGGCCAATATTACCACAACCAATGACTGCCACTTTTTGAACGCTTCCTTTTTTCTTGGGTGCTTTTTGTTGCAGTGCAAAATTTTCTAAATTATCTGTCATTTTGTTATTTTTTCTGATTACTTGTTGGCGGCTTGATTTACAGTAATAGCCACCAAATTTACAATATCATTTACTGAACAACCTCTCGAAAGATCGTTAATAGGAGCTGCCATTCCCTGGAGAACAGGACCAATAGCCTCGGCTCCAGCTAATCGCTGTACAAGTTTGTAGGCGATATTTCCAACTTCCAGGTTAGGGAATACTAGTACATTTGCCTTACCAGCAATCTTGCTATTCGGTGCCTTAGACATACCAATTGCTTCTACAATGGCTGCGTCGGCTTGCAATTCCCCATCAATTTTAAGATCAGGGGCCATTTGTTTTGCGATCTCTGTTGCTTCAACAACCTTATCAACCATTTCATGTTTGGCACTTCCTTTTGTTGAAAAACTTAACATTGCAATCTTTGGTTCAAATCCAGCAATTGCTCTGGTTGTATTTCCTGTTGCTACAGCTATTTCGGCTAACTCTTTGGCATTTGGATCAGGATGGACGGCACAGTCTGCAAAGACCAATAAACCGTTTTCCCCAAAATTGCTATCTTTTAAGATCATTATAAATGCTCCTGACACAACGCTTATTCCTGGTAGAGTCTTGATATATTGAAAAGCAGGCCTTAGAACGTCACCAGTGGCATTTTTTGCTCCAGCTACCTCGCCATCAGCATCTCCTGCCTTAATTATCAGTGTAGCAAGATATAGCGGGTCTTCAATAAGTTCTGCAGCTTGTTCTTCTGTTAATCCCTTGTTTTTCCTGATTTCTATCATAAGCTGGATATATTCCTGCTTTTTTTCATGCGATTTGGGATCGATTATTTTTGCTTCTGATATATGATCTAACCCATTGTTTATGGCTTCTTCTCTAATTTTTTCTGGATCCCCTAGTAATATTATGTGAGCTAGTTTTTCCTTAATAATAATATTTGCAGCCTTAAGTGTTCTAATTTCATCTGCTTCAGGCAGGACAATTCTTTGTGGATTATTCTTGGCTTTTTTCTTAATAAATTCAACTAAATTCATTGATAATCAGCTATTTGTTCGATTTATATTTAGAATCGTAAAATTACTTAAAATTATTAAAGGATTGGCATTTAAAGGATGATTATTATCAGGTAAACAGAGTGTTTTACAACAATATTAGAAACTTATCAAAAGTGCTTTTTGTTTGTTAAAGAAATTCCACTCATTTTTCTATCAATATTTTTATCTTTAGCCATTTTAATTTTTATGAAGAATTCAAAATAAGTATTTCAAATAGGTAAATGAAATGAGGATTGAGGGTGATTTCTATAGAGATGAAACGAAATTGGCGATGTATGCAACTGATGCCTCAGCATACAGGGAGATTCCATATGCAGTTAGCTTACCAAAAAACATTGAAGATCTTAAAGAAATTATCAGTTTTGCCAATGAGAATAATCTTACATTAATTCCCAGGGGAGCTGGTACCTCTTTAGCCGGACAAGTTGTTGGGAATGGAATTATAGTTGATTTTAGTAAATATTTTTCATCCATACTTGAAATAAATAAAGAAGAAAAATGGGTTAGAGTGCAGCCTGGAGTTGTTTTAGACGAATTAAATCTCAAATTAGCAGAGGATAATTTGTTTTTTGCACCTGAGACTTCGACTTCGAATAGATGTGTTCTGGGTGGAATGGTAGGAAATAACAGCAGTGGATTGCATTCAGTGATATATGGAACAACCAGAGAACATCTAATATCGCTAAAAGCAATACTCAGCGATGGTTCTGAAGCTGAATTCAGGTCATTAAATAAGGATGAATTTCAATCAAAGCTTAATGGAAATAGTCTGGAATCGGATATTTACAA
>JAGLSB010000369.1 GCA_023135955.1 Bacteroidales bacterium
CGTATGCAGGCCACTCCGGATCAAGAGGTAGCGGCATTTCAACAGGAGTGTATGGAACACCTGTTCCCTTGTCTCCCATGTGATAGGATGCCCTTTTTTCCAGTTTGTCTTCGTCCATATCGGGATCAAGGAAGGGAGTATTTGAAAACCCGGCGTACCAGGCCTCCCAATTTGCCTCCATTTCTGAAGCTTTGTCCTGAAAACCAGACGAGAGATCATTTGTTTCATTTCGATCAACACTCAGATCAAAGAGTTCCCATGGCTGTCCGTCCATGGATACCAGTTTCCAGTTATTCTGTTGTATATACCGGTGATCAACCAGGTACCCCATTATTTCGTAATCACGATTCTGATCACCCGATTTCCATAAATCTGACAAATCCGTGCCTTCGATACCAGAAGGTCGTATTTCTCCACCTCCCAATGCATGAAACGTTGGCAAAAAATCAAGAATATTAACCGGCAAATGAGAGACAGATCCAGCCTGATATCCTGATCCGGGCCAGTACATGATCATAGGAGCACAAATACCACCTTCATGCATGTTTCGCTTATACAAACGGTAGGGAGTATTGCTGACATGGGCCCAGCCGGTTCCAAGTGACCAATTTGAATCAGGACCACCGGGCAGAATACCTTCCCTGATCATATCCAAGCTGTTTCTGTCGAATGGATCTGCGCCATTGTCGCTAATAAAAATAATGATCGTTTGATCCCACTCGTTATTTGATTTAAGCCAATCAAATACCCTCCCTATGTTCTGGTCCATCCTGTCTGTCATTGCAGCATATGTTGCCATTCGATAATCCTCCATGTCCTTTTGAGCATCCGATAATTCGTTCCAGTCAGGCAGATTTTCAGGCCAGGGTGTAAGTTTTGTGTCAGGAGGAACAAGTCCCAGTTCCACTACTTTATTAAACCGCTTCTGTTTAATATGATTCCAGCCGGTGAGATATTTTCCACGGTAACTGGCGATATCTTCATCAGGTGCCTGCAGTGCAGAATGTGGCGCAGTATAGGCCAGGTATAAAAAGAAGGGTTGGTTTTTATCGTCTTGTCTGTTTTCCTCCAGGAATTGAATGGCGAAGTCGGTGAATGCATCTGTGCTGTAATAATCCTCATCCGGAGTATAAGGCTCACGATCCAATTGGATTCTGCCAGATCCGGTCCAGTAATTGCTTCCTCCCTCTTCGTGACCAAAAAAGCGCTCAAATCCACGATCCATTGGATGACGGGATACATGCCATTTCCCTGCCATCAGGGTATTGTATCCATTGGCTTTCATAATTGCAGGCAGAAAGCTTTCTGCCCGTTCTGCCATGAATCCCACTTCGGGAGTGTTGCGATGTCCGCTCATCAATGCGGCCCTGGTTGGTTCACATTTGGCTGCATTATGGAAATTAGAAAAGCGAACACCCCGGGCAGCCAGTTGATCCAGGTTTGGCGTGAGCACTTCGCCTCCATAACACCCAAGTTCAGAATAGCCAAGATCGTCGGCAATAATGAATACAATGTTGGGTTTACTGGCTTCCAGGTTTTTTTTAATACCTTCTGCGAAGGAGTATCCCTTGGTTGAAATACAAAACAAAATTAGTACCAGGTATAGAAATAGGGTTTTCATGAGCGTTAGTTGTTTATGCCGGTATACTTTGAATGTGAAACTTATTTTTCTGTTGGTAAATCTTCAAGGAATTCTCCCAGGTTCTTTCCTCCCAGGTTCAGTTTTTCGTATGCAGGCCACTCCGGATCAAGTGGTAGCGGCATTTCAACAGGAGTGTAAGTAACACCTGTTCCCCTGTCTCCCATGTGATTGGATTCCATTTTTCCAAGCTTTTTTTCGTTCTTATCGGAATCCAGGAAGGAAATGTTTGAGAATCCGGCGTACCAGGTCTCCCAACTTGCTTCCATTTCTGATGCTTTGTTCTGAAAACCAGACGAGAGATCATTTGTTTCATTTCGATCAACACTAAGATCAAAGAGTTCCCATGGCTGTCCGTCCATAGATACCAGTTTCCAGTTGTTCTGTTGTATATACCGGTGATCAGCCAGATATCCCATTATTTCATAATCACGATTCTGGGCTCCTGATATCCATAAATCTGACAAATCAGTGCCTTCGATACCAGGAGGTCGTGTTTCTCCACCTCCCAATGCATGAAACGTTGGCAAAAAATCGAGAATATTAACCGGTAAATGAGAGACAGTTCCAGTATGATATCCTGATCCGGGCCAGTACATGATCATGGGAGCACAAATACCTCCTTCATGCATGTTCCGCTTATACAAGCGGTAGGGAGTATTACTGACATGGGCCCAGCCGGTTCCGAGTGACCAATTTGAATCAGGATCACCGGGCAGGATACCTTCATTGATCATTGCTACACTGCGCCGGTCAAATGGAGATGAACCATTGTCACTAATAAATATAATGATCGTATTATCCCACTCGCCGTTTGATTTAAGCCAGTCGAACACCCTCCCTATGTTCTGGTCCATCCTGTCTGTCATTGCGGCATATGTTGCCATTCGATAATCCTCCATGTCCTTTTGAGCATCCGATAATTCGTTCCAGTCGGGCAGATTTTCCGGCCAGGGTGTAAGTTTTGTACCAGGAGGAACCAGTCCCTCTTCTATCACTCTATCAAACCGCTTCTGTTTGATTTGATTCCAGCCGCTGAGATATTTTCCACGATACCTGGCAATATCCTTAACAGGAGCCTGCAGGGGACTATGAGGAGCTGTATAGGCCAGGTATAAAAAGAAGGGCTGGTTTTTATCGTCTTCTTTGTTTTCCTCCAGGAATTGAATAGCGAAGTCGGTGAATGCATCGGTGCTGTAATAATCTTCCCCCGGTGTATAATGTTCATGATCTAATTCTATTCTACCTGATCCGGTCCAGAAATTACTTGCTCCTGCCTTATGACCGAAAAAACGATCAAATCCACGGCTCAGGGGATGACCAGACACATGCCATTTCCCTGCCATCAGGGTGCTGTATCCATTGGCTTTCATAATTGCAGGCAGAAAGCTTTCTGCCCGTTCTGCCATGAATCCCACTTCGGGAGTGTTGCGATGTCCGCTCATCAATGCGGCCCTGGTTGGTTCACATTTGGCTGCATTATGGAAATTGGAAAAGCGAACACCCCGGGCAGCCAGTTGATCAAGGTTTGGAGTTATCACTTCGCCTCCAAAACACCCGAGGTCGGAATAACCAAGGTCGTCAGCTATAATAAATACAATGTTGGGATTAGTACGAGCCGATTTTTTTTCAGGATTGTCTGTTCCGGAGTATCCGTTAGTTGAAAGACAGAATAGAGACAGAATCAGGTAAAGATTGAATGATTTCATATGTCTATAATTGATTTTTATTGGTCATATGGAACATTCATATTTAGTCATCCCTTTGTGTGATAAGCTTTTATCATGAATGTTTCATATGTCTATATTTATTTTATTTGCTATATGCGACATTCAAATTAGTCATCCCTTTGTGTGATTAAGCTTTAACCATGAATGTTTCATATGTATAAAAGTATATACGATTTCTATTGGTTCAATATTAATGAAAAGCAAATAAATAATAAATGGATTAATTGATCTTATATTTATACTTTTTGGCATTCAATCCCTTAAATAGATTCATAAGGAATTGCAGGAATAATTTGGTCATGCAACTGCTATAAAATACGTGTGCCAATTTGTATAAACAAATGATCGTTTTATGCATTTCTATTTAATTCTCTACCCGATATCTTTGAAAAAGATTCTCTTTATTCTTCAGACAAACAGAAAAAGACTATTACTATGACAGGCAAAAAACTGTTGATCCTGACCATGATTTCCTTCTTAGTTCATGATGGACAATCACAAAATTTTTTCAGTGATGAGAAGATCATTTATTATTCAGATACGGTCGTTCCTGCATCAGTTTATGTTTGCGATCCCGACACCGATGGAGATGCAGACGTACTGGCGGCATTTTATAATGAAATATACCTCTACCGGAACACGGATGGCAAGGGAACCTTTGCCGAGGGGGAGATCATAGTAAATCTCGATGGAGAATCGACATCCATCCATGCTGTTGACCTTGACGTGGACGGAGATCAGGATCTGATTGCGACTGTCGTCAACACCGATAAACTGGTCTGGTATGAAAATACCGATGGCAAGGGACTCTTTGGCCCTCAGCAGGTCATATCAACAGAGGTGGACCGCCCCTGGTCCGTGTTTGCTTCGGATATAGACGCAGATGGCGATCCGGACATTCTTTCCACATCTGTCTTCGATGAAAAAATAGCCTGGTATGAAAATACAGATGGACTGGGAAATTTCGGACCACAGCGCATCATCCAAACTTCTATTCCCTGGCCAAACGCTGTCAGGACGGCTGATCTGAATACAAATGGATATCAGGATGTTTTTTTTGTGTCAGGATCCTATAATGACAGCAGGATCAGTTGGATCAACAACCTTGACGGGAAAGGCACATATGATTCTATGATGGATATTTCTGAGCAGGCTAAGGGAGCTCGCTTTGTTGATGCTGCCGATCTGGATGGTGACGGGGACATGGACATCCTGTCGGCTTCCATTTTTGATGATAAAATTGCCTGGTATGAAAATACAGACGGAAAGGGGGCATTTGGTCCCCAAAAAGTAATCTCAACACTTGCCAACGGGGCAGTATATGTTCATGCTGCGGACCTGGATGGTGATGGCGATCAGGATGTGCTTTCAGCATCCAATATCGATGACAAAATTGCCTGGTACGAAAACAGGGATGGCCAGGGTACGTTCGGACCAGAGCAGGTTATTGCACTGAATGCCTGGGAGGCTGGCTTTGTACATGTAACAGATGTGGATAATGACGGATTACCTGATGTGCTTTCTGCTTCCATTGATTTTAAAATTGCCTGGTATAAAAATACCTATCCCATGATGATCCTGGAAAATCCTTCAGACACTGCTATACTGCCGGAACAGAATGCCAGCATGTCTGTAACGGCCAATGATGTAATAGATTATCAATGGCAGGTTGATCCAGGTGATGGTTTCTCTGATTTGTCCGAAAATGAATTATACACCGGAGTAAATAGCCATCATCTGCAATTTACCGATGTTCCGGTTGAAATCTCCGGGTACCGGTACAGGTGTGTTGTATCGGGGGTAAAAGGAACTTTATTTTCTGCAGGGGCAATACTGACTGTTAAAGACACAATCAGTCCTGTTATTCAGATGGCACCCGGGGACCAATTCCTGGAAGCAGATAGTGCCTGTATGGCACTTCTGCCTGATTTTACAGGACTAGTGGAGGCCAAAGACAACAGATCGGAAGAGTTGTATATTTCCCAGGATCCCCTTCCCCTGTTAAACACGGTGACTGGAATTAGTAACCCTGTTACCATTTCTGTTCAGGATGATGCAGGTAACAGTACACTTACCACTTTCAATGTTAAGGTTGAGGATAGGACGCCCCCGTTTATTCTGTCACAGCCATCCAACCAGGTTCTTGAACCTAATGTTTTTGGAGAGGTCTATATGCTTGATTTCAGAAATCTGCTGGTGGCCGGAGATAACTGCAGTTTTCCGGAGCAATTATCGATCGTGCAATCTCCTGCACCCTATACGGATTATTCCGGCGTATTTGCGGATGTGGAGGTGACGCTGACTGTATCAGATGCTGCAGGAAACAGTACAGTAGTAGTTTTTACCGTCACCATACCTGATCTGGTTAAGCCTGTCATTACCTGTGTGAAAGATCAGGTCAGGGAGCTGGTAACAGGTCTAACGCTATATACCATCGTTGGAAGTGAGTTTGACCCGGTGACGGTTTCCGATAACGACGGGATAAGCAGTCTGACCAACAACCTTTACCAGAGTACAACTCTGGAGGGCGCATTCTTGCATGTGGGCACAACTCCTATTACCTGGACTGTGACTGATCATTCAGGGAATCAGGCTCACTGTAGCTTTGATGTGATAGTTGAAGCATATACCGGAATGGATTACTCCGAACTTGATGGCATATCGATTTACCCCAATCCAACCAGCGGAGAAATTCATATAGAAACTTCCGGGCTTCAGATAAAAAGGCTGAGAATGATGGATGCAAGAGGAGTTACTATCATTGAGAAAAACGATACAGGAGTGGGTGGCTCTTTGAATCTTTCACATCTGTCTGCAGGTATCTATTTCTGCAGTATTACGACTGTAGAAGGAGTGGTTAATTGTAAGTTGATAAAAGAATAATCATAAAAAAAAATAAACAACATGATTGTAAGAATAGTAATCCTGGCATTGTTAATGATCACCTGTGCCTGTTCCCGTATTGCAGATGGTGAAGCATTCTCAAATCTTTTTCCAGCCTCTTCTGATGACTCACTTGAGGAGAGGTTCCAAAACCCACCTGTTGATGATCGTGTCGTTTTTACCTGGTTCTGGTCAAATGCTATTGATAAAGAGGATATCACCCGAGACCTGGAAGATATGTCGCGAGTAGGTGCAGGAAGGGCAATTCCGTCCATGACCCGGGCGCATAGTGCCACCAAGTCTGAGGGAGGTGTGGTATTTCTATCCCCGGAATACCTCGAATTATTTCGCTTT
>JAGLSB010000037.1 GCA_023135955.1 Bacteroidales bacterium
GATGAGCTGGGCATCGCCGACAATACCTATATTATCTATACGTCGGATAATGGATATGAAGCGAAGAACGACTGGTCTAAACCGGTTGAAGATCGTTCCTTCTACAAAGCGCATCCATTGTTGACGCATAAATATCTGGTCAATGAAGGTGGCTTGCGCGTCCCATTTATCGTTGCGGGTCCCGGCATTCCGGCCAATGTAAGCAGCCGCACTCCGGTTGTTGGTTGGGATATTTTTCCTACAGTTCTGGATATGGTGGGTGCAAAAGACAAGGTACCGGCGGAGATTGAAGGTGGTAGTCTTTTACCACTTTGCACAAGCGGAGGAAAAGCTAAGGTGGAGCGCAAGGATCCCTTTTTTGTATTCCGCTACACTAAGCGCGGTAGTGAACTGGATCTGACAATTGTTCAGGATGGCTACAAATATCTACGTAATGTTCAAAGCGGTAAAGAGTTTCTGTGGTCGCTTTGGGAAGACCTTGGAGAGCAGAATAACCTGATAGATGCAATGCCGGAAAAAGCTGATATGCTGCGCAAGAATATGAATGAATATTTTGACCGTGTAAATTGGGATGAGAAACAGCATCTCAACTATCCGAGAGGAAAGAAGCCCGGTAAGAAGAACGCTAAGAAGAAATGATGCAGATTGGACATCCAAAAATCAAGAAACAACTCTTAAAACAAATGGATGCAGTAAACAATAGGTAATAACACAAACGGTGCTCGACTTATATATCACACAGAACTACAGGAGTATGAACATAAACAAGTGAAAGCGGTTAGCGAAACAGATAAGACGGTATCATTCGAGATGGATCTCAAGGCCGGTTCCACCAAGGTAATAACGACACTATACGTTCAGAATAAAAATGCCTTGTGCAGTGCTCCCTATGTAAGAGTAAAATTGGTTCGCTAATAGATATAGAATAATAGTTGATAACAATAAAATAAGATAATCATGAACATCCATATCAAAAAAAGTAGCTTAGTTCTGTTTGTAATCACATTTCTAAGTATTTCAAATGTTACAAACGCTCAATTTTATCCGCACGACGATAATATTGATTATAAAGAAGACTATCGACCGCAGTTTCATTTTAGCCCTAAATCGGAATGGATGAACGATATTAATGCCCTCATCTACCAGGACGGAACCTACCACATGCTCTACCAGTGGGGGAAAAAGGTGCGACACGGCGGGTATGCCACCAGCACGGATTTGATCCATTGGGAGGATAAGGGCGTGGCGCTCATCCCTGAAAATTCTCACATAAAACATCTGGGAGCTAAAACCAATGTTAGTGGTGGCGGGGTATTCTCGGGAAGCGGCGTTTTTGTAGAAGGTGAGGTCGCAGAAAAGATCACTGGTTCGTCGAAGCCGGCATTGGTTACCCATTACACGGGAACGCGTGTGGGTACCTGTATTGCCTGGAGCAACGACGGCGGCGCCACCTGGCATAATTACAAAAATAATCCTGTTGCACACCCGACAGATGGAACGGTACCACGTGACCCGTGTGTTATTTGGTATGAACCGACAAAGAGCTGGATCCTGGGTATCTTCACCACGCCGGCCAACAAGGCAGAAAAAAAAGAGAAAGCAGGGACAATCTTTTACGGCTCTAAGGATCTCATCAACTGGGATAAACTGAGCTTTATCAATTTCGGGCACGAATGTCCCGACCTGGTCGAACTTCCCCTTGACGGTGATACCAACAATATGAAATGGGTTCTTTCCGATGCTGCCGGATCATATCTTGTCGGTCAATTTGACGGCAAAAAATTTAATCCGGAAGATGAAACGCCGCGACGCATGGATGTTGGCCCGGACTTTTATGGCTCACAAACATTCTTTCCGCACAATATGCCTGAAAAAAAGGTCATTCAGATTGGCTGGAATGACCGCTGGAACGGTGGCGTAGCGGAGAAATGGGAGAATAACGTGGAGCTAATCAGTTCAATAAAAGCGAGGTCGAATCGAGTATGGGAGCGTAACGCGACTTTCCCTGTTGAGCTTGGCCTCATCACTTATGAAGGCAAACCGCACGTAACGCGTACCCCTATTGCCGCAATCAGCAAGTTGTATACAAACACAACTATGTTTGCAGATAAAACGCTTACCCCCGGTAACAATATTCTATCCGGCATTAAATCAAAAGCATTCGATATGACGGCTGAGTTTGACTTGAACAATACAACAGCAAAGACAATTACATTCACCATTGCCAATAAAAGTTACACCTACAAAATTGCCGAACAGAAACTTGTCGGTAGAATGATGAAAAAGAAGATGAAGAACGGTGAACTGATAGTTTTAAGTAGCGATACTGAACTCGACCTGAAACCGGATGCGGATGGCAAACTAAAAATCCGTATGCTTATCGACTGGAGTAATATCGAGATTTTTGCAAATAAAGGCGTTTTCTCATACTCTGAACACTTTGCCCTTGATCCGAAAGCAAACAATGTGGAGATCATTGTAGATGGCGATGTGAAACTTACATCACTCGAATTCAATCAGATCAAAAGTATCTGGTAAGAAACACTTTACGTTATCATTTTTCATTAGGAATAGTGATTAATATAACTTTAAAGTAGTACAATTATGAAAAAGTCTTTAAGAATATTATCTGCATTTAATGTAAAAAAAGCTCTACTTGCTTTTATCGCAGTTGCATTGATGTATAATACGAAAGCTCAACTGCAATCGGCGTTGCCGATTGAAGCTTACGGCGTATGGGACAGAACCCCTGTTAGTTTAGACGATGATACTTATCTGCATCTTTTCAAAGGTTTGCAACTCGGTTATAATTGGGATGAGATAGAGCCTGTAAACGATGAATATAATTGGAGTAAACTTGATCAGGAATTACAATTTGCTTCTGACAATGGTTTATACACATATCTATCTGTTAACACCGGTCACGATTGTCCTGATTGGGTGTATAACACCGTGCCAAAGATGCTGACAGATAATAGAGGTTATGGTGGCACAGAATATCCATACTTCTACCATGAGGATTATATCATGCATTACTATGATCTGATTTCCGATCTTGCAGCACATATTGCATCTTTAGACCCGGCATTACGTGAAAAGATTGCTTTTTTACAGGTTAAGACAGCTTGCTCCGGCGATGAAAAACCTTCATATGGAACTTATCTTGAGGAAAGTCCATACAAATTATATGTTCAGGACACTGAATGGCAAGAATACAGAATAGCAGCCTTTCAGCACCATAAAGATGCGTTTGAGAATGCAGGCCTTAATATACCTTTTTTATTTCAGGATATTGATTCTGGAAAGTCATGGCAAAATGCTGCATGGACATGGGTGAGCGAGAACATTGGTACAGGCTTTGGAGTAAAAGGGAGTGCTTATGTGCGAGGGCACCATTTGACTGGAGAAGAATATTTTAAAAACCAATGGTATGATAATTTAGTAAACCCGACAACATTACCCTTGTTTTCACGTGCTGAAATGGATCAATCACACACCAGACCGCTTTATGAGATCAAAAAGCCCTTAGGTTTTTATTGGGGAGTGCTTAGCGGATTGAATACCGGACTGAGCGTTTTTGATGTTACAAAATCTGCAATAGATGCAATAAGCGGCCACCCCGGTATTACTCCATCTCTTGAATTCTTTAATCGCTTTGCTCCTGAAATATATCCGGCAACTACAAAGGGGGCATATTCTATTTTTCACGAAGGATTAAATGCTACTGATGTTGATAAGTTTCCTGAAAGCACCTTTGGAAAAGCATCTAAAGAAAATAAACAAAGATATATTGATATATGTAAGGTTTATGCCCATCGGGGGGCTCAAATGGATGACCCTCATGGTGTTACCAAAGGACAAGTTCTTCAACGTAGAGTTCAAACCGGCTATAATGATGCAGGATGGGAAATTCATGATGGGAACTACGAGCGTTGGATAGAGCAAATTGATCCCGACGGAACTTCTATAGGGCTTTTTAGGGTACGTGGAGAAATAAATAAGAAGTCATCGATTTACGATCGTTTTGCTCGATCCTTTGAAACAGCAACAGGCAAAAATACCATGTATTTTAAGTTTCATGAGGACGTTTTTTCTGCTACTGCAGGTCAACCGGATATTATCACACTTGAACTGACGTGGCTTGATAAAAATAAGAACTCAAAATGGGAGCTAAAATATGATGCAGGTGAAGGAAACATCAAAACAGCCTATTCTGCCAAAGGTAAAGGTGACAATAAATGGAAAACCATTAAGGTAGTTTTATCTGATGCTGTGATGAACAACAACTGCCCGAATGGCGCAGACTTTATGTTGGTAAATACGGATGACATTGATGATACTTTTCATGGTTTTGAAGCTTCGATAAGCAGAAAAATCAGTAACTAAACAATTAATGTAATTTAAAAATAGTACAATTATGAAAAAATCTTTAAAAAAATTATCTGCATTAAATGCAAAAAAGGTTTTCCTTGCTTTTATAGCTGTAGTATTGATGTTAATAGTTGTAATTAAATATTCTATTTTTGATATTAATCTGAATTATTCGCACTTTTAGTTTGTAAATTATAAAATCTTGAAAGATGAAATTGATTCCAAAAGCTCTAATATTAATCATACTTGTATTTTGTTTCGTTTCTTGCAAAAAACCTAAGGCTAAATTCAAAGTAATGGAGGTAAATGAGATAAGTTTTAGTGCAAAAAACACCTATGATAATCCCTATACCGAAGTTGATTTTTGGATTAATCTAAATGGTCCTGATGGTTTAAACTATCGTATCCCTGCTTTTTGGGATGGTGAACAAATTTTTAGAGCCCGCTTGGTTGCAACCAAACCAGGAATTTGGAGCTGGTCGACCGAAAATACAACTGGTGACAGAGGTTTAGAAAATAAAAAAGGCTCATTTGAAGCAATCTCCTGTTCAGAAGAAGAGCTGGTGGAAAATCCAAACAGACGTGGTTTTATTCGTGCAGCCTCAAACAAAAGAACTTTGGAATATGCTGATGGTACGCCTTTCTTTTATATCGGGGACACTTGGTGGACAGCACTAACACAAATTTTTGCATGGGGAAAAGAGGATGGTTTGGCAGGAATTTCTTTTCAGGATGCCATAGCCAAGAGAAAGTCCCAGGGTTTTAACGGAATTAGCATGATTGCCAGCTTTCCCAGCGATATTCTGAATCCAATTTGGGAGTCTGGAAAATTGGTTAAAAAGCTTGCCGAAGATGGCAGTACTCCATTCTATGTTGACACAAAGCAGTCTTGGAAAACTGCACCAGATTATACACAAATCAATCCAAGTTATTGGCAGCATGCAGATCGAAAAATACAACACATGTGGGAACAGGGCTTTGTGGTTCAGTTGGAATCGGTGCGAAGGCATGAGGAGTGGTACAATGAAAATCAAAAAGAAAAGGACGCTTTCACAAACTACATCCGCTACATGTGGGCACGTTGGGGGTGCTATAATGTAATTTTCAATTGGGTACATGCTGATGCTAATAATAAACAGCATATTTTATATCGGCCTATGGTTGTTAAAGCTTCTACAAAGTTAGGTAAACCACCCTACGGGCAACCAAGGGCGGTAATGACCCCACGTTCAAATTTGGAAATGGGTTGGCTCGATCTTGATCCTTCCATTCTTGAAATACATAGTTGGAGTAATTTTGGCAGAGATGGTGAATGCATTTCCGGTTTGCGAGAAATGTTCATGATGCAGGATTATGCACCTTTAATTAATCTTGAGCCCTTCTATCCGGGTTTAGTTGCAGGTTTTAATCCGCGCCCTGCCAAAATGAATGATACTGAAGCTGCCCAATTTATAGCTTATGGTTGTGTGCTCAATGGTGGCGCACTTGCTGGTCATGTATGGGGAGATGTCTATTATGGTGGCTGCGCTCCCGCCAGTAGAAGAATCAAAGGTGATATTCCTCCGCAGGATCCCCAGAGTAAAGCATTTGATAAATTTAATTCTGCATCTATGGGCAGACTAAAGGATTTTATGCTTGATCCGGGACATGACTATCGGGTTCTTCAACCTGCCAGAAATCATTTGATTGATCCAAATGAAGAATTTCAGTGTTTAGCCCTGGCTCCTGATAAAAGCTTTGGTCTTGGCTTTATTGCTGCCAACTACACTAAGAGGAATATCATTAATCTAAAAGCCAATATGTCATACATTATTGAGTGGTACAACATTGACACCGGTCACTGGATGTCTATAATTACTGTAATTACAGATACATCAGGTAAACTGATCATGCCAGATAAACCAGACACCAATGGTTGGGCTTTTAGAATTAAGGTGTCCTAATCGCCAGATAATGAACACTTTGCCCTTGATCCGAAGGCAAACAATGTGGAGATCATTGTAGATGGCGACGTGAAACTGACGTCACTTGAGTTCAATCAGATCAAAAGTATTTGGAAATAAGAATACGTGATTTAAAAATTTCTGAAATAGAAGTCTTAAAATAAAATCTTCTTTTCAAGAGTATGAAACCGACACGACTAAAATAATTATTAAGATACACACGAAAAAGATTATTTTAGTCGTCAAAGGATACATTCGGCAATTAAAATAAATTATAAACAAATGAAAAAGAACATTTTATCTTTAGCTTTTATCATTGCATTAAGGGGACTTCTACAAATTAAACCTTTGATATACAAATAAATATAAGTGAATTTAGGCAATAAAAATAGCCGTAAAATGAATAAATATAAAAGCACTGGAAATAGAGGTCTTTTTGATGAACAAGAAAATGTTGCAAAGCTCGCTGCAATTGGCAATCCTTTAGAAATGATTAGCGATGTGATTGATTTTGAAATATTTAGAAACACACTTGAAGAAAGTCTTTTAAACAAGGAGAAGAAAAGTAATGCTGGAGCAAAGCCATTTGATGTGGTAATGATGTTTAAAATATTGATATTACAGCGCTACTATGGGCTTGGCGATTTACAATTAGAATACCAAATTATTGACAGAACCAGTTTTAAAAAGTTTCTTTGTCTTGAAAGTGGCGACAAAGTTCCAGACGAAAAAACTGTATGGGCTTTTCGTGAAAGACTTACAAATGAAGGTCTGGTTGAGAAAATATTTGCACAATTTAATGATTATCTCGATTCTAAAGGACTGATAATGAACGAAGGGAAAATGATAGACGCCAGTTTTACCGTTGCCCCACGTCAACGTAATACCCGTGAGGAAAACAAGAAAATAAAAGAAGGTAAAGGTGATAACTTATGGAACGACAAGCCAAATAAAAAAAAACATAAAGACACAGATGCCCGTTGGACAAAGAAAAACGGAGAAACTTTTTACGGATATAAAAACCACGCAAAGGTAGATACCAAAAGTAAATTCATTGATAAATATAAAATTACAGACGCTTCGGTGCATGATTCACAAGCTCTGGACGATTTGCTTGAAGAAGAAGATAAAGGACAGGATTTTTATGCAGATAGTGCTTATACGGGTGAAGACCAAGAGAAAGTAATCGACAAATATGAAATGAACAATAAAGTGCATGAAAAAGGATATAGAAACAAGCCATTAACTGACCAACAGAAAGCAAACAACAAAGAAAAATCAAAAACCAGGGCAAGGGTAGAACATGTATTTGGGTTTATGGAACAAAGCATGAATGGCTTAATTGTCAAATCTGTTGGAATAAAAAGAGCAACAGGAATTATTGGGCTAATCAATCTAACATACAACCTGTTTAGATAGCAGGTAATACGATTAAATATTTTATATTAACGCATATCGCTGTTAGTTAGTTAGTTAGTTGCGAAAAAATAGAAATATTATGCTATATTCTTAGCAAATAATGTATTTTTGAAATAATTTGATCATCTCGTTAAAGGGTTCTGCGATTTTATCAAGTCAAAAATTGAAAAAAACTAATTTTTAGAACCCACCTTAATAACAAATGGATATTCTCCACTAGTATGCCGGATAATCCTCAAAAGGGGGGTGTTGCTTATTAGAGCGATGCCGGAGAAATGAGAATATGTGATTTAAAAATTTCTGAAATAGAGGCCTTAAAATTAGATTTTCCTTTAGGTGTATATGGGCGGGGTACGTTCTATTTGCGCAAAAAGATCAATTTAATCTACAACCTAATCAGTTATGAACAAGTGATGAGATTGAATCTATTAACAGTAAAATAATTAAGAAAATTGAAAGTATTACAGAACTTTTTCTGATAAAAATCAGAGCAAAAGACTCTCTAAAGGAGGTGTCAAAAAACATTTTTTTGAGTAAATGGGCAAACGGGTTCTTCTCAAACACTCAAATATCGTAAAAAACTAATTTTTAGAACCCATATTTAGAATTTAGCTATGAAGAAGAGATTGTTGTTGTTGTTAGTTCTTTTCATACCTCTGAAGCAATATGCGCAGGAGAAGATTGACTTAAGTGGAAAGTGGGAGTTTGCCATGAACTCCCCTGAGGAGTTTCAGGGAACAGTAATGCTCCCGGGAACAATGGTGGAAAATGAGAAGGGTATTAAGAATGAAGATAAAGAGCAACGGCTCTATTTATCTCGCGAATTTATGTTTAAGGGTAAAGCTTATTATCAGAGAGAAATAGTAATACCTAAGGGGTGGAGTAAGCAACGTATTGCTTTGGTGATGGGAAGAACGCGAAAAACAAAAGTATGGCTCGATGGAGAATTAGTAGGTGCCAATGAGAGTTTTAGTGCAAGACATGTCTATACATTAGGATCAAAGCTTAAAGCAGGAGTACATACTCTATTAATAGAAGTTGATAATTCATTAGATAATCCTCCAGGAACTTCACATGCCAACAGAGAGGATACACAGACCAATTGGAATGGCATTGTTGGCGATTTATATTTAGAAGCAACGCCGCTAATTTATATTGAGAAGATTCGAATATCAACCGATATTTTTAAAAAACAAGCAAAATTCGCGATTACAATATCTAATGTTTCTTCTAAAGTAGGAGATGTTAGTCTGTCGCTTTCGGCTAATAGTTTTAATAGTGCTATTAATCAGGTAGTTGACAGGAAAGTGCAGCGGGTTGCGTGTAGTGCCGATGGTCAAACTGTAGAGATGGTCCTGCAGATGCCGGATGATGTATTGTTATGGGATGAGTTTACACCCAATCTTTATAAGGCTAAAATCGGATTGAACTACAAAGGTGCAGAACAGATTATTGAGGAGACATTTGGGATGTGTGAATTTGTGGCTGACGGAAAACAGTTTACTATTAATGGCAAGAAGATAATGTTGAGGGGTAAGCACGATGCCTGTGTATTTCCTTTAACCGGTTATGCTCCAATGGATGTCGATGAGTGGGTAAGAGTATTGAGAATTGCAAAGTCATGGGGCATTAATCACTATCGTTTTCATACATGGTGTCCACCTGAAGAGGCTCTAGAGGCAGCTGATATTGTAGGAATATATATGCAACCAGAATTACCATTATGGGGAGCACTGGCTAAAGCGGAGAAAGGAATAGCAGTAAAAGATATTAACGAAGCTGCTTTTGGTGCAGAAAAAACAAAAGAGAAAAAGTACGACCCATCTGTAAAAACAGATGCTGAGATTTATTTCGCACAAGAAGGAAAAATGATATTAGACCAAATGGGCAATCACCCCTCATTTACTATGTTTGCCTTGGGTAATGAATTATGGGGTAGCATGGTTGTAATGCAGCGTCTGGTTGACACCTTTAGAGATTATGATGAAAATAGAAGACTCTATGCCCAAGGGTCCAATAATAATTTCAGATCGCCTCTATTAGGGGCAACAGATGACTATTGGACTACTGTAAGAACATCAGAAAAAACATGGAAAGATTATGATAATATTGTCCGTTCTGCTTTTAGTGTAGCAGACCAATATGATTGTGGCCCGATAAACCATTATAAACCCTCTACAAGAGTAAATTTCTCTGAAGGAATAACCAACCTGGATGTTCCGGTAATAGGACATGAAACCGGACAGTATCAGTATTATCCTGATTTTGATGAGATACACAAATATACAGGCGTTATGAAACCCTGGAATCTGCTGGTGGCAGAGAATATTGCAAAAGAAAAAGAGGTGTGGTCGCAACGAGATGATTTTTACAGGGCTGCAGGCGTATTTGCATCAATACTATATTGTGAAGAAAACGAGGCAGCTATTCGTACCCCTGGCTTTGGAGGTTTTCAACTTTTAGATTTACAAGACTTTCCGGGACAAGGTACTGCTTTAGTAGGCCCGCTCAATGCTTTTATGGAGTCTAAAGGCTGTATTACAAATGCTAAGTGGAAGGAGTTTTGTAGTGCAGTTACTATATTAGCTGAATTTGATGAATTTACATTAACAGCAGGAGACAATTTTAGTTGTGATGTAAAAATTGCGAACTATGGTAGTGACAATATTATAGGAAAAACATTGAGGTGGACAATAGGGAATATTGCTACAGGAAATCTTAAAGTAGAAGCACCACAAGGAATGATTACAGAATTGGGCAAAATAGAGATTGTGCTCCCAAAACTGACCTCTTCGCTACGAACAGATATAAAATTAGAAATAGAAGGAGGTGAAGTAATAAAATCTTATCCTCTATGGATATATCCAACTTCTGAGAAGATTATAGTTCC
>JAGLSB010000370.1 GCA_023135955.1 Bacteroidales bacterium
GATATTGAAGAAACATTATTCAGCAAGCTGGCAAATCCAATTTCAAAATCTTTGATAATAACAGCCCCGTCCGATCTTTTCCATGGCATATCGTCAGGTCCGTAGATCTGCAGGAGAAAACTTTTAGCCACCGAACTTCCAAACTTTTCCTCTCCGTCTTTCACAAGATCATCGAGTTTTACGATTATCCTGGTAAATTCATCTTCAGCAGGTTCGAGAATAACGACGGGTGTTTCAGGAAGTATGCTCCTGTTATTTCCTTTCCCACCCGGAACAATAAATCCTGCAAATAATCCGAATAGATCTTTTCGTGTGGTTGTTTTATATGAGAAGGAAAAGTAAGGATAGAGGTTAAGATGAATATTTATGTTGGGTATCTCAATAGGCTCAAAGGTATTTCTCCTGTCAACACTGGGTTCAATCCACATTTTTCCATCTCTGATTTCCAGGAAATCACCATTATAATAGGGTCTTAGCCATGGCATAATAAGGCCTTTTGAGTTTTGTTCAAGATTATCCCGGTCGAAATCGTAGGCTTCGGTGAAGCTTTCAACATAAGAGCTTGGTAATGAATTCCTCTTTTTGTAGGTTAAGCCACGAGCCATAAAGTTCCACACATCGCCGCTAACCCATCCTTTATCTGTTTTGCAGTCAACACGCCATTGATATGTTTCAGTCGGGTCGAGTCTTCCCGGTGATGCTATATTATTATCCTGCTCAGCTATAAGTTCCATATTCTCTTCAGATGTTCCTAGATACACACGAAACATTTCAGAATTCCGTGCCGGAAGCCACATAAGGTCGGCATCGGTTTTGGCAGTTGTTGTACCATTTGGAGGTATGGGGGTAGTGGCTTTTACATCCTGAAAACCGGCTATCCAGTAATTCCTTGAGCCATACTCATAGGCACCAATATCTGGAGCTTCCCCAACTTTAAAATCTGCAGTAAAGTCAGGAATTGTAACGCCACACCATAACAGTTCTTCGGGAACGTCAACACCCTGATCGATTATTTCTGTAGCATGTTTCCGTGGCCGAAAGTCAAGATTATCGGGGTCGCGCAATATCTCCCTCATATCACGCTGAGGATATAAATTTACCCAGTTATGGTCGGTAGGGCCAATCGGTAAATTCTCCAGCGGATCATCACGCCTTGAAGCATTCATATAATCTCCGATGTTGTTTCGTGTAATTGTTATATGATTGCTATGTTCAGAATCAACGGAAGTTAATATTTTGTAGGCGTCATTTGCGGTATTGTAACAGGTATTGCTATATACTCTGTGATCGTCTCCCTTAACCATAAGTCCGCCATTGTTGTTGAATACCAGGTTTCGAACCATTGTTCCGTTGAGTGTTTCTCTTTTGAAAGCATCAACGTGCTCATCTCCATCAAAACGCAAACCTGACTTAGGAGAGTCGTGTACCCAGTTTTGCATAAAAATGGTTCCCTGCTGACCTCTCCCTCCACCCTGGATGGCAGTTCCATCGTCTTGTAAATATCCGAATTTGCTAATTCTGTTCAGAGCAACGAGCCCAACATCTCCGCCTTTAGTAGCCTTTGACGAGCAGCATACTTCGAGAGTGTTGCGTCTGAAGGTATTGCGGTATCCGGTTGTCCATATTCCTACAGATCCTCCTGGTGTACCACTTATATCAATATATTTAAAGAAATTGTTATCGACTACATCAAATGCGCCACCACCTACATGAAGTCCGCGGCCATCTGAGTATCTGATAATATTATTCCGAAAGATATTTTGAGTTCCATCCTCAGGATTCATTTTTTTGAAATTATCCGGCTTTTTAAATGAGCTTTCGATTTTCAAAACCTCAATTTCTTCCAGACTACCGAGCATACGTTTTGAATATGAGGGATAATTGAATATGTTTTCTTCCAGGTGAAAATTATTACAATCAAAAGCCTGAACACATGTTGCAAAGAAATTCAATCCCTGTATTGAAATATTCTCAGAGTTTTTCAGCAAGAAAGCGGTTGTCTGAACCTTTCCACGAATTTTTTTATCATTCAAATCTTTGCCATCCTCCGAATATAAGTAGAGCATATTTGTTTTCTTATCGTAAGCCCACTCATCGGGAGTATCGATTAAATTGGCCCAGCCTTCGAAGTAGTAATAAGCGTGAGATGCGTTTTTAGTAAGAATTCTGCGTAGATTATTTTGCTTAGGGTCACGTACCTGAGCCTGTAATTCTGCGTTTACATCATATTCGAAATAGGCTGATCCGGCTTCATGCATACTGACCTTGCCAACAAGAGTTGTCATTGAGTTAACATTCAACACCCCTATCAATCCTTCTGCACTCATTGGTAAATCTACCAAAGCTTCCCCGGCTCCATCATCAACCAGAAATCCTTTTGCTCTTTCAAAGTCAAATCCGCTGACTACCTTATCGTCAATTTTATATTGTACATGTTTCCATGACTTACCACGGCTCCACCAGCTTGAGCGTTCTTCGTTTTCAAAAGGATGTTCAGCATTCGGCCAGCGTGCGTTTATCATCATACGATCATCCACAAACAATTGCCAGATATCCTGGGGAACTTTCGTTTGCCAGACATTAGCGTACTCAGAATGCTTAGTCCATTTAAGATCCTTAAGTTCAATGGTTCCATCAATAATAACCTTCTCCTCCATAAAGGGACGAATAACAATCGGATCATTTTTACTGCCCTTCAATGCTTCAATAATTACTTCCTCATGATATGTTCCTTCCCTCAGATACAGGGTGGCACCAAGTGTAATTTGCTTTATAGCTTTAGAAATGGATAAAAAAGGTTTTTCAATGCTACCATCATTTTCATCATTTCCATTTGGGGAAACGAAAAATTCCTTCTTAGTTGGTTCAGAATCTGCAGCTTGTATCTGTATGCCACTAAATAGCATAACAATTGAGATTGAGAAAGTAATTAGTTTATACATGTGATATTGATTATTACAGTAAATGAATAAGTTTCTAAAAATAACAAAACTTTTAGGTAAAACCTGCATTGGGATGAAGATATGTATTGAATCAGGGGAAGTGACCGAGTGTAAAAGCTAAAATTTCAATTTTTATAATGTCTTTGTTCAAGTAATAACATGGCCTTGTTTTATTATGAAACATTTCATTTTATGTACGTATAAATTATAATATATTTATGCATTCATTCAACACTTCGTTAAATGGTGAATAATGAATGATAGAATGGTGAATTAATTTACTGATAATAAGGATTTT
>JAGLSB010000371.1 GCA_023135955.1 Bacteroidales bacterium
TATTCAATTCAAAATTGCGGCTGTTTGGCCCGCACACTGGACTGGTTGCTGGTTGTCGGGAGGAAAACAATTTACTAACTCGCATAAACTTACACCTCGATCAAATCTTCAACCAGCAACTTGTAACCAGCAACTAGCAACTATTTATCAGACTTCATATTCAAAATAATTGACCTCCCCCATATTAATTTACAATAGAGCCACAAAGGTCTAGTTCTTAAAACACATAACTCAACCCAGTGTAAAATCCCATGGAATACGGGCGGGTGATAATAAGATTATCTTTATTTATAGAATTCAAATAATATTTAAACTGTGGCTCAAAAAGAATAAGAATATTCTTGTTGATATCATATTCAAAACCCAAACCAAAATTTCCAGTATAGTTTATACTATTAACGGATCCTGTTTCTCCAATATTTATTTTCTCAGAACCTTCTCTAACAAATAATCTATTAGAAACCATAAGATTTGTACTAAATCCACTAAGCAGATTAAAATCAAGCTTACGGTCAATTATTTTGTATCGCATAAGAAAAGGAATTTCCATAACGTGGAATATCTGGTTATATGTCAAATCAGAAATTACAGTTTGATTTGCGGAATTTTGTAATGCACCACTATTCAAAAAGTCCATGCTGGCATCAGCTCTTCCAATTTGATCTGCTGAATTGACCTTTTGAGAATAGTATTGATCATTATTGATTTCTCCTATTGAATTTACTATTGCCTGGGGTTGTGGACTACTATATACTCCATCAAAGCTTGAGCTAAGAGCCGTTTCCATCCCCCAGGCTATGTTTGAGAGTCCGCTTATGGAGTAACCAATTCGGGAATATACGAGCCCAGTATGCAAACTTAAACGTGCAGAAGCTATATATCCAATTTTTATTCCTCCGGAATAGCCAATTTTTCCAGACTCGTAATCGTTGTAATAACTTGAAAGATACTGTCTTGAACTAACTATATCGCGATAAGAATAGCTAGGACTCATAAGTGCTGTAATTGAAAAATCTCTTTCTTTTTCCTCCGATAAATCTTCATAGGCAATCAAATCATCCCATGTATACTGAATATTAACTTGCTTTCCTGGAATAACATCATTGGAGACCGGGGAAGGTTTAATTTGAAGTGGCAGGCTAGTTAAAGAATTATTCCAACTTACCGTAAATTCATTTGCTTTTTGAAGTTCAATTTGATCTTCTTCTTTTTCTTCGCTCAAATAGACAATCGTTTCCTGGTTGATAATTACCTGAACTGGCTCAATATCATTGCTCGCCGTTAATAAATCTTTACTTTCCAATGCTAAACCTTCATTGTCGATATCTTTTTCTGTAATGACTTCTGTTTTTAACGATTCTTGTGGCTCAACTTCAAGCTCCTTTGTTATTTCATTTTCGCTTACAAAATTATTATCAATTTTCTCAGTATTAAAAATTAACTCATAACCCAATCCCATACCAACGACAATAGCAATTCCTGCTGCCACACGCCAGAAAACAGGAAGCCCTCTTTTTTTCTCCGGTTGAATTCCTGCAAGGATATTCTCCCAAATCTCAGGTGGCGGCTCCTTTTGGAAATTCAGGCTCTTCTTCCTGAAGATTTTATCTATATTTTCCTTTTTACTCATTATTATTATCTCTCTCGCTATATAGTTTCAATACTTTTTGCTGCAATATCGCCCGTGCTCTGAATAAATTAGATTTCGATGTGCCTTCCGAAATACCGAGCGATTCTGATATCTCTCTATGACTATAACCTTCAAGGGCATAAAGATTAAAAACAAGGCGATATTTTGGTGACAAATTCTTTATTAGTTCTGTTATTTCTTCTGCCGTTATAGATTCCAGTACATATTGATCAACCAATTCTACATTTATGTTATCATGCTCATCAATGGACTGAAGATGAACTTTCGATCTGTACCTTTCAAGGGCGGTATTTATCAGAATCCTTCTTATCCACCCCTCAAGAGATCCTTTGCCTGAAAACTGCTCAATTTTCCTGAATACCTTAATAAAGCCATCTTGCATAATATCTTTTGCATCATCTTCATTCCCGGTATATTGTAAACACACACCATACATTTTAGGGGCCACAAGCCGGTACAATTCTTCTTGTCCCGATCTGCTTCCTTCAATACAAGCTTTTAATATATTGTCAGGTATCTCAGCCAAACTGCCTAATATTTTCCCTAAATTTACTTTACTTATACAGGTTGGACAAATACCCTGGAAAATAATTCCGGTTAATCCGATAAAAAGATGTAAATGAGGCTTGGAAAGTTGCGTTGAAGGAGAAAATAAATTTGACGCAACTATTTTTGGGGGGAGTGCATCTTAGGAATGTATTTCGATTCCGCTCAATAACCACTTTTATTGATATGGAAAAAATAGACAACTCAATTATGAAGATAAAGGCCATTGAGACTCTTCGTCCATTGAAGCGGAGTCGAAATGAGCCGAAAAATTAAACACAATATATTATGAAAAATCTAATCATTTTTTTAACGACATTACTTTTTTTCAGTTCTTGTCAGGAAAATCCTGATCCTTATGTTCCTGCAATTGATTTTAAGTCTGATAAAAAAGCTTCGCAATTAATTGCAGCGGATAATGAATTTGCTTTTAAATTATTTAAAGAAATACATAATCTTGCTGAAGAAGATAATTACATGGTTTCACCCTTAAGTGTTTCTATTGCTTTGGGGATGACTTACAATGGCTCTGATGGCGCAACAAAAACAGCCTTTGAGGAGACTTTAGGTTTTACTGGATTTACTCGTCACGAGATTAATGTTGTACATGGCTTGCTAATTGAACATCTTTTGAAAGTTGATCCAAAAGTCACTTTTGAGATTGCTAATTCTATTTGGGTGGATCAGAAATTTACTCTCCAAAGTGAATTTGCCGATTCTAATGCCTATTACTATGATGCCGAGATTAATAGTTTGGATTTTCTTTCTCCGGAGTCGGTCGACATTATTAATAACTGGATTAGCGACAAAACGCATGAAAAAATTACTGAAGTTCTGGATGAGATTCCAGCTGAAGCTGTTATGTATCTCATAAATGCTTTGTATTTCTATGGCTCCTGGCAATACGAATTTGATAAGGAACAATCAGCACCAATGAATTTCACTTATGATGATGGCAGTACCGATCAGGTTGATGGAATGGCAATGACCACAAGCCTGCCTCTGGCTTTCAATGATAAATTTACAGCAATTGAACTTCCATATGGTGACAATAAGTTTTCAATGATGATTATGTTACCAAAGAACAATTATAATATCGATGATGTGATAGGGGATATGAATTCTGATTGGTGGGAAACCTGGACCGGAGATCTTGTAGAAACAAATATAACACTACAGATGCCCAAGTTCAAATACGAATTTAAAACGCTTTTAAATGATCATTTGAAAAATATGGGCCTGGGTGTTGCATTTGGCCGAGGTGCCGAATTCCCATTAATGGTGGAAGAACCATTAGATTTATTCATTTCCAGAGTAATTCACAAAACCTTCATTGATGTTAATGAAGAAGGAACTGAGGCTGCAGCAGTTACGGTTGTAGAAATGAATCTTACTTCAGTAGGTGATGGCTCTATCGCAATAAATATCGACAGGCCATTCATTTATGTCATCAGGGAAAAAACCAGTGGGGCATTGGTATTTATGGGTAAGGTTGGGAGGCCGGGGTGATGTGATTGTGGGATGTAAAATATTTGTAGAGACGCAAAATCTTGCGTCTCTACAAATATTTTAATTATCACAAATGAATTACCTCGCCATACGCAGCAGCTGCAGCCTCCATTATCGCTTCCGACATGGTAGGATGTGGATGAATGGATTTAATTAATTCGTGACCTGTAGTTTCCAGTTTTCTGGATACAACCATTTCCGCGATCATTTCTGTTACGTTGGCACCAATCATATGTGCACCGAGTAGTTCGCCGTATTTTTCATCAAAAATCAATTTAACAAAACCATCTTTTTGTCCGGATGCACTCGCTTTGCCAGAAGCTGAAAAAGGAAACTTCCCTACTTTAATTTCATAACCGGCTTCTTTGGCTGCTTTCTCAGTCATTCCTACAGAAGCAACCTCCGGATTTGTATAAGTACAACCCGGTATATTTTTATAATCGACAGGCTCCGGATTTAAGCCAGCAATTTTCTCAACACAGGTGATACCTTCCGCTGAAGCAGCATGGGCAAGGGCTGGGCCGCCAACAATATCACCAATAGCATATACACCTTTTACATTTGTGTTGTAATATTCGTCAACCTTAATTTTCCCATTTTCAAGCTCGATCTTCAATTCTTCCAAACCAATATTCTCAATATTTGGGGTCACTCCCACTGCTGAAAGCACAATCTCGGCTTCCACCTCTACTTCACCCTTTGGTGTTTTAATTTTTATCTTACAAAGATCCCCACTAGTATCAACAGATTCTACAGAGGAATTAGTAAGAACCTTTATTTTAGATTTTTTGAAACTTCTCTCAAGTTGTTTGGAGACCTCTTCATCCTCGATGGGAACAATACTTGGTAGAAATTCAACAAGTGTAACTTTTGTCCCAATGCTATTATAAAATGCTGCAAATTCACTCCCAATTGCACCCGATCCCATTACCAGCATAGATT
>JAGLSB010000372.1 GCA_023135955.1 Bacteroidales bacterium
GACCCTAAAGATACTTTCTGAAATTATCAAGCTAGAAATTACAGAAGTACAATGTGGCACTCAGTGTTTTGATTGGACGGTTCCACCAGAATGGAATATAAGAGAAGCCTGGATTAAAGATAGTAAAGGAAATGTAATTATTGATTTTTCAAAAAACAGTCTACATATACTTGGATATTCTGATCCTTTTAAAGGAAAGCTTAGCTTTGAAGAGCTAAAATCTCATTTATATACCTTGCCTGACCAACCAGATCTGATTCCATATCTTACATCATATTATAAAACGAGATGGGGTTTCTGTGTGTCTCACAATCAATTTTTAGAGCTTGATAAGAATGATATTTATGATGTTTTTATAGATTCTTCTTTAAACGATATTGGTTCAATGACAATTGCTGAAGCTTTTATTAAAGGAAAAACCGAAAAAGAGATTTTATTTTCAACCTATATTTGTCATCCTTCATTAGCAAGTAATGAGTTATCAGGACCTTTGGTTTCAGCTTTTATTTACAACAAACTAAAGGAATATAATAATTTAAAATATAGCTACCGATTTATATTTGTACCTGAAACCATCGGAAGTATATATAGCTTATCTGTGAGAGGAGAACATTGGAAAAAATTTCTTCAGGCGGGTTTTGTAATAACCTGTATTGGTGATGACGGTCTTTTCACATACAAGAAAAGTCGGCTAGGCAATGCTTTACCTGATAGAATAGCCGAGCTAATTCTTAAACAAACTGAAGAAGAATTTAATCTTGTAGACTTCTTTCCGAGTGGTAGCGATGAAAGACAGTTTTGCTCTCCTGGTTATAATCTTCCGGTTGGTTCATTGATGAGGACGATGTACGGTAAATATCCAGAATACCATACTTCTGCAGACAATAAAGACTTCGTCTCTTTTGAAGCGATGGAAAAATCAGTTAATAAGTATATAGAGATTATTGAAGGCATTGAAAAGAATGAGAAGTACATAAATACGATGCCCTATTGTGAGCCTCAACTTGGAAAAAGAGGATTATATCCCACACTAGGATCTCAAAAGGGAATAAAAGATTTTGTAAAAGCTATGATGTGGATTTTAAATCTTGCTGATGGCGAAAATGATTTGATCGCAATTTCTGAAAGAAGTGGCATCGCTATTAAACAATTGATTCCAGTAGTAGATAAGCTTATTGAAAATGGAATACTTAAAAATGAAGATCAGTCATAGACATAGTAATGAAGCTCACAAATAAAAGTTGTTGACTCTACACTATATTTTGAGATACTTACTATACTTATAGATAGTAGATTAAATAAAGCCACTACTTGTAGCACTTTAATCAGATTGAACAGTTAAAAGTTCACGTCCCAGGTACTTTTGTGTTACCTTATCCTGAACCAAATCCTTAGCCAATTCCTGATCTGAAACTTTGAAAGCTGCCCATGACAATAAATCGGCGGTATTTGCTTAACCCATTCTTCTATGTTGTGAACAATCATATTCCTAAAAGTACAATATTTTAGCTTAGAAGACTGCGGGACATAGTTGATGTAGAAAATTGAGTAAAAACCCAACAATATCTGAAACGATGGCAAATTTTGAAATTTCTTCAATGATAAAGAAAATGAAAAGAAAATAAATAATAAGCAAAAACAAAGCGCTAAGACGGGATATCTTTTTGCTGTAGATAAAAACAGGAATTACTACGAGATTAATTGTCAGCATTAAAAGCCAAACAGTTATACTCCCTACCTTAATATCAGGCGACATAACCACATCTCCATGTATTAGAGTGAATATAAATAGTGGCAAGCCCAGAGCAAAAGAAATATCAAAAATATTGCTTCCTAAGGCGTTGGAAATAGAATCGTCGTAATTTCCCTTTCTAGCATCTCTTATCGAAATCATCGTATCCGGAATGCTGGTAGCTGCGGAAGCAAGCAATACGGATAAAAATATCAGTGGAAGATTAAGACCTTTCAAATCAGCAATTCCAAACATAGTATATTGTTCGCCGCGACCAAGAAGTTCAATGCCTTCAACTAGAAGCCATGTTCCCAGACTCATTACGAAAGTCGAGATAATCAATGTTTTCCATGCAACAATTGTACTAAGCTGACGGCCATTCAGAATAATTTGCTTCAGATCAAGGCTAATAAAATGATTTAGCTTCAAACTCACTTTAGGGACTTCAAATTTATCTTCTGTATTCGATTTTCTTTTTTTAAATCCAAAATCTTTTCGTAGAAAAGCCAAATACAAGATATAGATGAATATCAAAATCAAACCATCAATATAGTCCAGCTTCTTTTGAAAGATTACAAAAATTAAAATAAAGTTTGAGATCAGCAAAAAAGCTCCATCTCTTTGTATGACTTTTTTGTTGACGGCAAAACCATTTTTTCTTAAACTAGCTGTCCCAAATATTAGAATCGCTGCTGGAATAATAAGGATATTGAATATTGCACTCCCTGCTGTTACCCCTAGCCCACCTGAAAAACTATCTGCAAAACCACTTTCGTTTTTAACAGCAAACAAAAAAAACATAGTGGTAAGAAATTCAGGCATACTACTGGCTATTGCATTTATTGTAGCTCCTTTTACTCCTTTCGACATATTTCTGCCAAGGTAATCGGCTGCAATAGCAAAACTATCAGTGCTTTTCCAGATGATATAAGAGCTAAGGATAATAAATGTGACGGGAATTATTATACCTAAAATCATTTTTTATATTTCGTAACGTTATTAATTAACTTATTATATTATTCTCAATTACAAACCAGCACCGAGTAGCAACCAGCAACCAGTCCAGTGTGCGGGCAAAAACCGCAATTTTGAATTGAATATAACAGTATCATGTTATATAGTAGCACCCTTCGACCCTTCGGCTAGCTCAGGGACCGCAGGCTCAGGGCGGCGCCCAGTTTTATTTATCATCTGGAATTAACCGTATTAGTTGATCATCAATAAAATTTTCCTCAAGATCTGTTAAAAATTTCAAGCTGAGCCTGCTTAATCTTTGCTTAGTAAAAACAGTAAAAAACCCAAGGTACTTATCATTAAAAAATATTGGAGTTGTATAACAGGAATACCTTGAATGATCTATTTTTAGTCTCCCATTTTTCTTTAACTCGACAGATTTTTCGGAGTTTTCGCCAATTTTTTTCCAATCAAGCATGTCTTCGATTTCCTTGGAAGAAAAATGTATTTTACCTATTTTAGTATAAACTGCAGCATATTCAATATCGAAAAAACTGTAATTGAAAAATTTTATTAAAAAGGAAGCCAGTTCTTTGGAAAAAAGAGTTGTATCGGAAATTTCTTTTGTGGAGATTTTGTTTTTAACAGAATCAAAAGCACCGTTTAATTTTTGAGGGATACTGAACAGTACAAATAGATAGGACCATAATAGGACAGCTACAATTAGATATCCTATTGTAAAAAAGAGTTTAATAGTTAGATTAAAATCGGATGAGAAATAAATGAACAGTCCATAAAGAAAAAAGCAGGATAAAATATAGTTGATTGTGAAAACAATCAGTTGAAAATTATCATAAAAATAGTCCCTTTTTCGTTTCATTCTTTTCCCAAAATATCAGTCAAAGTTACTTAAAAAAACAGTATAGTTAAACAAAGAGGAAGATGCCAGATGGTAAGATGTTAACAAATAGGACTGTAAAGAGTTTTACTTCTTAGGATAATCCAGCATAAAATGTAATCCTTTGCTTTCTTTCCTTGCCTGAGCCATTTTTAATACAAGATAACCAACATTAATCAGGTTTCTCAACTCACATAATTCTTTTGAAAGCTTCGATCTTTTGTAAAGGTTTTCTGTTTCTCGGAATATAATTTCCAGTCTGTCGATAGCCCTTTTCAATCGAAGTTCAGACCTGACTATACCCACATAATTAGTCATAATCTGCTGAACCTCCTTCATGTTTTGAGTGATAAGTACAATCTCCTCAGTATAAGTAGTTCCTTTGTCATCCCAATCAGGAACATTTTCTTCGAAATGATAGTCTTTAAACATCGAAAGAGCATCTTTTGCTGCCCGGTTTGCATATACTACGGCCTCAAGTAAGGAATTGGAAGCAAGTCTGTTCGCCCCATGCAATCCGGTAGATGATGTTTCTCCGATGGCATACAATCTTTTCACCCAGCTTTTCCCGTTTAAATCTACTTTTATTCCCCCGCATAAATAATGAGCAGCCGGAACAACCGGAATCATATCTTTTGTGATGTCAATCCCTATTTCTTTACATTTTTTATAGATATTTGGGAAGTGTGAAATAACTTCATCAGTGTCTTTGTGCCTTATGTCGAGGTAGACAAAATCATGTCCTCTGGTTTTCATTTCATTATCAATAGCCCTGGCAACAATATCCCTTGGGGCCAGACTTCCTCTTTTGTCATATTTCTCCATGAAGGATTCCCCTTCCTGTGTTTTCAGAATACCTCCGAATCCACGCATCGCTTCGGAAATGAGAAAAGAAGGCCGTTCACCCGGATTAAAAAGTGAAGTAGGATGGAACTGCACAAACTCCATATTTTCAATGATTCCTTTAGCACGATAAACCATTGCAATACCATCGCCTGTTGCAATTATAGGATTCGTTGTTGTGTGATACAAATTCCCCGCTCCCCCGGTAGCTACCAGAGTAACCTTTGATAAAACCTTTGTAACATCATTATTTTTGAGGTTTAGAAGATAGGCGCCATAGCATTCAGTATCAGCATGATGTCGTTTTACAAGTTTTCCGAGGTGGTGTTGTGTAATAAGGTCAATTGCGAAGTGTTCTTCAAGAACTTCTATGTTTTTATGGGTAAAAATTGCTTCTGATAATGCCCGCTGAATTTCCTCTCCTGTATTGTCCTTGTGATGTAAGATTCTTTTTTCAGAATGGCCACCTTCTCGGGCAAGATCGAATTCTCCACTTTCCTTTTTATCAAAATTTGCTCCCCATTTAATTAACTCTTCAATTTGCCCTGAAGCTTCTTCAGCCACCATATTAACCACATCAATATTGCAGAGGCCATCACCTGCTATAAGCGTATCTTCAACATGTTTTTTCACACTGTCGGGCTCGTTGAGAACAGCTGCAATACCCCCCTGTGCATAACGGGTATTCGTTTCTTGTAACTTAGTTTTAGAAACCAAACAAACCTTACCATAATCTGCCACTTTTAAGGCAAAACTTAATCCTGCCAAACCAGTTCCAATTACCAGGAAATCTACTTTTTTATTCATGAGAATATAAGTATGAAGTTTCTTGCCTCAAAGATAGGAACTAAAATTCAAGTAAAGAGGGCATAATAGGATTTTTATTCTATTATATATTTGATAATTTTCGTTGATTTTGTTCTCCCTAATCAGTGCAAATATGTTTGGTTTTGTTGAGCATGAGTAAAATTGGGATATTTCTTGTACGGTTTTATTTTTGATGGTATTGGAAAGGGCAAATTAATAAAATATGCACACTTTCAGCCTTAACCTCACTAGGGATTTTAAAACCAATTGGAAGTACTGAGGTAGATAATATAGTATTATACCACAGGGATCCTATTGTGCATTGTGTTATTTATCCTTTATTGTTATAAAAATAAATATTTACACAAGCTTTAGCTTCCTCAAAGATTTTCTCCTATTTTTGCATCTCATTTATACAAAATAAGATAAGATAGTATGGCACAGGAAGATGTTTTTAAGAAATTGGTCGCACATTGCAAAGAATATGGATATGTATTTCCCTCCAGCGAGATTTACGATGGGCTTGCAGCTGTTTACGATTACGGACAGTATGGCGTTGAATTAAAGAATAATATCAAAAAGTACTGGTGGGATTCAATGATCCTTCTCCATGAGAATGTGGTTGGGTTGGACTCTGCTATTTTTATGCATCCTAGTATATGGAAGGCATCCGGACATGTCGATGCTTTTAGCGATCCGTTAATTGATAATAAAGATTCTAAAAAAAGATATAGGGCCGATGTCTTGATTGAAGATTATATGGCAAAAATTGAAGCCAAGATAGACAAGGAAGTCACAAAAGCACAAAAGCGCTTTGGAGATAGTTTTGATGAGCAGCAATTTCGGGATACAAATCAAAGAGTACTTGATAACCGAAAAAAAATTGATGCTGTAAATTCAAGGTTTGTGAAGGCTATTAATGAGGACGATCTGGATGAGATAAGGCAAATTATTATTGATGCCGGGATTGTTTGTCCTGTTTCAGGAAGCAAGAACTGGACAGACGTTCGTCAGTTCAATTTAATGTTTTCTACCGAAATGGGTTCCACAGCCGAAGGGGCTTCAAAAATTTATCTGAGACCAGAAACTGCCCAGGGTATTTTTGTGAATTATCTAAATGTTCAGAAAACAGGAAGGATGAAGCTGCCTTTTGGAATTGCTCAGATAGGGAAGGCCTTCAGAAATGAAATCGTTGCTCGTCAGTTTATTTTCCGTATGCGTGAATTTGAGCAGATGGAGATGCAATATTTTGTTAAGCCAGGTGAAGAGCTGGAGTGGTTTAAAAAATGGAAAGAAATGAGGATGAAATGGCATCAGTCCCTTGGATTTGGAGAAGAAAATTACCGTTTTCACGATCATGATAAACTAGCGCATTATGCTAATGCTGCAACTGATATTGAATTCAAATTCCCATTTGGATTTAAGGAAGTTGAAGGAATACATTCCCGTACCGATTTTGATCTTGGAGCTCATCAGGAATTGTCGGGTAAAAAATTGCAATATTTTGATCCGGAGACCCGTGAGTCATTTGTACCATATGTTGTAGAAACTTCCATTGGAGTTGACAGAATGTTTCTGCAAATTGTTACAGCTTCTTACACAGAAGAGGAACTTGAAAAGGAAGATGGAACTAAGGATATGCGTGTAGTGCTAAAGCTCCCTCCTGCACTGGCTCCCGTTAAGCTGGCAGTAATGCCTTTGACAAAAAAAGACGGTTTACCTGAAAAGGCAAGGAAGATTATTGAGAATTTAAAGTTCGATATTAACTGCCAGTATGACGAGAAAGATTCCATAGGGAAACGCTATCGTCGTCAGGATGCAATTGGTACTCCTTATTGTGTTACCGTGGATCATCAGACGCTGGAAGATGACACGGTTACCATCAGGTTCAGAGATTCTATGGAGCAGGAGAGGGTAAGTATTGATGAGATTGGCAAAATGATCATGGAAAAAGTCAGTTTCAGAAAATTATTTGAAAATTAGGGATAAGCCTTTGAAGAAGGTACTGATTATAAGCTATTATTGGCCTCCAAGTGGTGGAATTGGAGTGCATCGTTGCTTGAAATTTGCTAAATATTTACGCAATTTCGGGTGGGAACCAATTGTATATACTGCAAAAGATGCACAATATCCCTATTTAGACGAGTCTAATTTAATAGACATACCTGATAATCTGGAAGTTATCAGACATAAAATTTTTGAGCCCTTCAATTTATTTAAAATCCTTTCTGGAAGGAAACTTTCTGAGCCATTAACCAATCCGGTTCACGTACGTGAAAAGAAGCAATCATTTATTGATAAATTTTCAATCTGGCTAAGGGGTAATTTTTTTATTCCCGATGCCCGGGCTTTATGGATAAGGCCTTCTGTCAGATATTTATCTCATTACCTCCGCCACAACAAGGTGGACGCAATCCTTTCTGATGGACCGCCACATACAAACACTTATATAGCATACAAAATCAGTAAAAAATTTGACATACCCTGGCTGGCTGATTTTCAGGATCCATGGACGCAAGTCGATTATTATAAAGATCTGATGCTTATGAATTGTGCCGACAGAAAACACAAAAGAATGGAGCAGGAAGTGTTTGAACAAGCTGCAAAAATTACGGTTGCAAGTCCTAATTGGGCAAGGGAGCTTGAGAAAATTGGGGCGAAAAATGTTAGTGAGATATATTGGGGTTATGACGAGGATGATTTTAATCAGGTCTCTAAAGCAACAAAAGACAGGAAATTTATAATTTCTCATGCCGGATTATTGGGGTTGGACAGGAATCCGGAAACTTTATTCAAAGTAATCTCTGAAATGATGAAGGAAGACCCTTCAATGAAAGATTCTTTTCAGATAGTATTCCCGGGTATGGTGGATTATTCTGTGAAACAATCTGCTGAAGATCATGGATTAAAGGATATTATAGAGTATTCGGGAAACATAAAGCGAAGGGAGGTTCTGGAGCTTAATGCAAGATCAGGTATACTACTTTTGCCTTTAAACAAGGCAGAAAATGCGAAAGGAAGAATTCCGGGTAAACTTTTTGAATATTTAAAATCGGGAAATCAGATTTTATGTTTAGGGCCTAAAAACAGTGATGCTGGCTCAATTATTTTAGAAACAAAAAGGGGTATCTGTTCCGAATATGATGATAAGGCCTTGATTAGAGAATTCATACATAAGAAATATTATGAATTTAAGAATAATAAACTAAAGCCTTTATTAGATGATATTTCTGAGTATTCAGTAGAAAATCAAACGGAGAAAGTTGCCAAATTTTTAAATGAGATTATTTAATTGTCAGGGATGAAAGATTATCATATTTTATGCTTTTTAGATGGGGATGAAGGAAGAGATCCGGAAATGCTTTTCCCCCTTGTTTATTTTGCTGAAAGTGTTTTGGATTGTAGGGTAGAGTATTCTTTTATTTGGAATATTCACGAAATATATAGAAAGAAACCCGATTTAATTTTAATGGCCAATACCATTGGCTCAACATTGCATTATGAGGTTACAAAATATGCTAAGAGCAATGGCATTAAAATATTTGCACTGATATCGGAGGGTATTTACAGAACAGACGGGACGTTTAATTATTTTGGATATAATATCGACAAATCTTTTCATCAGGAATATGTCTGTCATTGGTCTGAGAGAACGAAGCGTTTCTTAGATAATGAATTACCTGATACAGCTGATAGAAATGTTGTAACCGGGGCTACAGGATTTGATCGCTATAGCATTTATAATTTTGTTGACAAGGAAAGTTTTCTGAGTCCGAAAAAACTTGCCCGATATAAAAAAGTGATTGGTTATGCAGGTTGGGCATTTGGGAAAATGTACAGTAAACAGGGACAAAAAGAGATCAGGCATTATCATAAAGATGCAAAGAAAAGAATGGCCTGGATGGAAGAACAGATGTTTAAAGTGGAGGACATTCTTAGAAAAGCAATAGAGGCAAATCCTGACATTCTGTTTTTGCTGAAAAGACATCCTAATGAAGCAAATCCAACCATTACTACCGAGAATCCTAACGAAATGATTCGTTTGAGAGATTACCCAAATGTTTTATATATTACTGAACACGAGAATCTTCACGATTTAATAAGCGTAAGCGACATCTGGGTTGGTTTTGAGTCAACCACATGCATTGAAGCCTGGTTGATGGGAAAGCCTTCTATGTTTATTAATCCGGATCCGGATTTTAACAGGACAAATATTCATAAAGGGAATCCAATTGTAAAGACGGCAGAAGATTTTCTAAAAAAGATTAAGTTATATTATCAAAGCGGTGATATGCAAGGATTTAACACTTCTGAATTAATTGAGAACAGGAAAGAAATAATTCGTGAAACAATTGGTTTTTCTGATGGTATGAATCATGTTCGGGCAGGATTTTATTTATCCAAAGTTCTTGATAAAATTCAAGCAGGCGAAGTCAAAAACAGAAAAATCAGGATTTCTTACAAATTTTTATTTAAATATTGTCTGTTGATGATTGGCAGGTTTTTTTATATAAAATATTTATTCCTGAAATTGCCTAAATTTAAAAAGACCGTTTGGATGTTTGAAAATTGGAAATTATCTAATCTGCACAAGCTACAGAAAAGCTATAAACCATTTTTGGATAAGTTTTATAAAGAGAAAAATGTAGTTCCCAGGCTAAAGGACGGGAGTCTTTGGAAGGATCTGGGAATG
>JAGLSB010000373.1 GCA_023135955.1 Bacteroidales bacterium
ATATTAGAAATGTATGGAGGTACTATTTCAAGCATAAAAGTTCCTTGTAGTAAATCGATATAATTCCGTATAGTAACGTTACTAACAGCTAAAGAATTTCCCAATAATGAATAATTAATTGATTGTCCATTCACATGTGCCAGCATCTGCCATAATCGACGCATTATTTCTGTTGAAAATCCGGAATATTGCAGTAAATCCCGTTCAAGAAAAGTACTTATAAAATCTTCACGCCACTTGTATGAAAGACTATTTTCTTTTGCCAGTAAACTCCTGGGAAAACCTCCATTATCAAAATATTTTTCAAGGCTATAAATCTTATTTATCTCTTTCCATAGGAAGGGGCCTAATTGCAGATAGGTAATACGTCCTGCTAAAGATTCAGAACTTTGCTTTAAGAGTTCTCGCGAGGCAGAGCCAAGGATTAAAAAATTTTCATTTCCGCCCCATTCATCAACTAAGCTACGTATTAGCGGAAATAAATCAGGCTTTCTTTGAATTTCATCTATGCAAAATAAATTATCTTTTTGTGAAGAGAAAAACCATTCAGCATCGTCTAATTTCCTAAGATCAGAAGGGCGCTCTAAATCAAGATAAATTACTTTATTAAACTTCTGTGCAATTTTTTTTGCGAGAGTTGATTTACCGCATTGTCGGGGACCTATTAAAGCAGTTACCGGTGTTTGCCGTATTGCCCTTAGTAATTCATCTTCTATAGCTCTATGAATATATTTCATACTCTTTGCTTTTACCTTGCAAATTTAAATAATATATTTAACATTGCAAGATTAATTGTTTGAGGACGTGAGTATGGGAAGTGATGTTGTGATGTCGTGAGTAAGGGAAGAGGTTGAATAGTTGAGTCAGTCCTTATCTATTATATGACGGAAAAAAAGAAACACAAGAAAATATTCAATAATTGCCCCAATTGGAGAGACGCAATATTTTGCGTCTGTACCAAGGAATGTTTTTATGAAGATATTTACCAAGGAATGGTAACAGTTAAATAGCCCTGGTACTTGCTACCCAGGGGAAATACGCCATTACAAACATCTTTACCACAGCGTGGTAATATTTGAATAGCCCCGGACGCTTGCCGTCCGGGGTAAGAAAACGGATATTCCCCCAGCTCCGGAGGTGCTGAATAGTTTTTGGATTTTTTATTTTGATAATTTCTTTTTATTGGCTTTTTAAACCCCCGAAGTTTTAGATTTTTAAGACCGATCTTACTAGGTTGGAGTTCCGACTATTCAACCCTCTTTCTTCTTTTCAACCAAAGATTGTATTTTAATTATCAGTTCATCTAAGGCGACAACATCTAATTCTTTTTTCATTGGCCATCCTTTTTGAACAGGAGCTGCAATAAATGAATGAATAGGATTAATATCTTCTATTGCATTATATGTTCCCTTTGAAAGTGTCGGAGAAAGCGATGCTTTACATTCAATAGCAAAAACGATATTTTTCAGTTTCATTACAAAATCCATTTCTGCTCCAGCACTTGTTCGATAATAGAAAAACTGTGCTAAAGGAAAATGAGCTTTCAAATTAGATAAAACAATTTGTTCCCATAATGATCCAAATACGGGATGCCCGGTTAATTGTTTAAAGTTCTCTACATGAACTAATGT
>JAGLSB010000374.1 GCA_023135955.1 Bacteroidales bacterium
ATCTATCCAAATGGTAGAATGCGGAGCATTTTAATTAAAGGAATTGACAAAAATCAAAATATTCTTGCTCTTCCAACTTCGAAGCTTGATACTATGATTACCGAAATACCAGCGATAATTGGTGCTCATATGGCTGAAAGTAATAAGCTTGAAGTGGGGGACTTGATGACCCTAAGGTGGAGAGATGCTAATGGTACTTTTGATGCAAATGAGGTCATGATTACCTCTATTTTTAAAACAAATGTTCCTGCGGTGGATGGCGGACAATTATGGATACCTCTGGAGAAGTTACAGGAAATGATGGTAATGCCAGGGGAGGCTACGATTATTGTTGCTGCAAATGATGAATTGGACAAAGCTGAATATGAAGCCTGGGATTTTAAGGATCTTTCTTATTTGATGAGTGATATTGATAAACTTATTAAGTCCAAGTCAATAGGAGGTTCCATATTTTATTTCATATTATTAATGTTGGCCTGGCTTGCAATATTCGACACACAAATATTAGCGATATTCAGAAGACAAAAAGAGATAGGAACTTATTTTGCAATGGGGATGACTAAAGGACAGGTTATAGGCCTTTTTACTGTGGAAGGGGGAATGCATTCTATTTTAGCTGTTGCTGTGGGGTCTCTTTATGGGGTTCCACTTTTTATTCAGCAGGCAAAGAAGGGAATGAGTTTTGGAATGGATGGAAGTGATATGGGAATTACTATGGCTGAGACCCTATATCCATATTACTCTTTGGGACTGGTAACTGTTACCATTCTTTTAATAGTACTCACAACGACCATTGTTAGTTACCTGCCAACCCGAAAAATCTCAAAAATGAAACCTACAGAAGCATTGAAAGGAAAAACGATATGATACGATTTATAATAAAAGGATTATTACGCGATAAACATCGAAGTATTCTCCCAATAATTATTGTTTCGATTGGAGTAATGCTAACGGTTCTGATGCACTGCTATATCACCGGAGTTATGGGTGACACTTTAGAGCTAACAGCCAGATTTAGCACCGGGCATGTGAAAGTTATGTCTCGGGTCTATGCTGAAAATTCTGATCTGGCGCCAAACGATCTTGCACTAATTGATGTAAAAGAGCTTAGGGAAAATATTGAAGCTCAATACCCCGATATGACATGGGTTGAAAGAATAAAATTTGGGGGACTGGTTGATGCTCCTGATGAGTTTGGTGAAACATACGCACAAGGTCCTGCCATGGGAATTGCTATTGATATATTTAACGAAGGATCAGGGGAAATTGACAGAATGAATCTTAGAGAATCGATTGTAAGAGGAGCCATACCTGAATCTCCGGGTGAAGTTTTATTGAGTGAAGATTTTTCGCAAAACCTTGGTGTTAATCCCGGTGATGAAGTGACACTAATTTCAGCAACGATGTATGGAGGGATGTCAATATCAAATTTTAAAGTGTCAGGCACTGTAATTTTTGGAATACCAGCTATGGATCGTGGAGCAATGATTGCTGATATCGAAGATATTCGCCTGGCTTTGGATATGAATGACGCTACCGGGGAATTGCTTGGATATTTTGGGGGTGGTTACTATGAAGACGAAAATGCTGTAGCATTATCAACAGAATTTAATGAGAAGTATTCATCAAATGAGGATGAGTTTTCTCCTATGATGGTAAGTATGCGTGACCAGAATACCTTTGCTACCATGATAGATATGGCAGACAGTTTAGCTGGAATAATTGCTTTTGTATTTATTCTAATTATGTCGACAGTGCTATGGAACACAGGCCTGATTGGTGGTCTGCGTAGATATGGAGAAGTAGGTTTAAGGTTGGCTATTGGTGAAGAGAAGGGTCATATTTACAGAAGCATGATTAGTGAATCCGTTCTAATAGGAATAGTAGGATCTGTGTCTGGAACAATTTTCGGACTGTTTTTTGCCTACTTGCTTCAAACAAAAGGAATTGATATTTCAGGAATGATGGAGGGTTCAACTATGATGATGCCGGGTATAATAAGAGCAAGGATTACTCCGGAAGCATATTATCTCGGATTTATTCCCGGATTATTTTCTATTGTACTTGGAACATTACTGTCAGGTATCGGCATTTATAAAAGACAAACAGCCCAATTATTTAAAGAGCTTGATGCCTGGGGCGGATAACCAAATTTGAAATACATTAAAAAGTTAAACCTTATGACACGATTAATATTTCTAATATCAATTATTTTCCCCCTTTCACTGGCTGCCCAGTTTCCTGAAGGGGATGTAATTATGGATAAAATTGATAAAAACATGTCCGCAAAATCCATGATACACACTTCTAAAATGGTTATTCATGGGAAAAGAGGGGACAGGACGATTGAATCCAAATCATGGATAGTTGGTGATGAAAAAGCATTCACTGAATACCTGAACCCAGCCCGCGAAAGAGGAACGAAGATGCTAAAACTGGAGGACAAACTATGGCTATATTCACCTTCAACCGACCGGACAATTCAGATTGCCGGACATATGCTCAGACAATCGCTTATGGGTTCTGACCTCTCATATGAAGACATGATGGACGACAGTAAATTAAGCGATCATTATGATGCTACGGTAACCGGTGAAGAGCAAATAGAATCTAGAAATTGTTGGATTATTGAAATGAACGCAACAGATAATACAGTTTCTTATCCTAAGCGGATTGTATGGGTGGATAAAGATAGGAATGTCCCACTTAAAGAAGAGCTTTATGCCAAGAGTGGTAAATTGTTAAAAAAGACTGAATTATTTGACGTGAAACAAGTTGCAGGGAAGTGGTTTCCAATGAGAATTGTATTCAATGATATGCTTAAGACCGGAAAGGGAACAGAGTTTGTTATTACTGAAATTGAATTTGATAAAGAAATTCCCGAAGTGATATTTTCTAAAGCCAGCCTTAAGAAGTAGATGCGAGATTGCTTCGCCTTCTTCGTCGGCAGAGACCTAGCATACTAGTGTGTAGGGGATAAAAAAGTTGGCGGCAAAGCTGCCAACTTTTTTATCCCCCCGCACCACCAAAGCCGCGTCAATTGCGAGGGAACCCGAGGTACGAGGGTGACTGAAGCAATCCCGTCCTCACTTTCCCAAGACTAGATTATAACGGGGGAACCCGAGGCAGTTAGCGACTAAAGCAATCTCATCTTTTTCAGTTGTATTTATAATTTCTTGTATTAAGATCGAATCAAAATTACAACCTGCTATTTTTTTTAAATCCATTTCTTCTAAATTTGTGAGTATTAACTTCTAACACAAGTGTCCATGAAAACTCCAAAACAGTGGCTACTCTTTTTGTTACGCTTTGTAATTGGCTGGCATTTCCTTTATGAAGGGATTATTAAATTATTCAGTACGAATTGGACAGCTAAAAATTATCTTGAGGGCTCTTATGGGTTTTTATCGGGATTTTTCCATTCTCTGGCAGCAAATGAATTTCTTTTAAATATAGTTGATTTCCTCAATTTATGGGGCTTAATAATAATTGGATCAGGTCTTATTTTAGGAATATTTATCCGTTTTGCATCTTACGCCGGAATTCTTTTATTGTTGATGTATTATCTCTCTTACCCTCCATTTGGAAACCATTTATTAATTGGAAGTATTGAGGGTCATTTTTGGATTATTAACCGAAATTTTATTGAGGCGATTGCCCTTGGACTGATCGCTGGTTTTCCTTCTGTGGAATTTAGCATTATGGCTTTGTTCAATAAAAAGAAAGCCGGGCAAGATTTAGAAAATGATAATTCATCAAACAGTAGAAGGGATATGCTAAAGAGCTTAGCGACCCTCCCTTTTATAGGTGGAATAGTTTATACTGCAGGGATGAAAGCCGCTGAAGGAGAGTTGGATGGCAGTACCGGGGCAACGATGAGCTTTAAAAACTTTAATCTTAATGAATTAGAAGGGACTATGCCTAAAGGGAAAATTGGTGATCTTGAATTTAGCCGATTGATAATGGGCTGCAATTTAATCAGCGGTTACGCTCACGCTCGCGATCTTCTATACGCAAATAGATTATTCAGACATTATAATACTGAAAAAAAGATTTACGAAACTTTCAATATTGCTGAACAAGCTGGTATAAATGTAACCAATGTAGTTCTTTCTAATATGCAATTTTTCAACAGGTATAAAAGGATTTCCGGAAGTAAGATGCATACAATTGCCCAGGTTCATATGGAACCCGATCATGAGGATCCTCTGTGGCAATTCAAAGAAGCAAGAGATTATGGGGTTACAACAATGTATGTTCAAGGGGGAAATGCAGATAAGCTGGTTAAGAATGAACGTTTAGATATGATTGAAATGGCGTTAGAATACACACGAAGTCAGGGAATGCTGGCCGGAGTAGGAGGCCATACTATTCAGGTACCGATCGCATGCGAGAAAGCCGGGATCAGACCAGATTACTATTTTAAAACTGTCCACCATGATAATTACTGGTCGGCACACCCAAGAGAAAATCGTGTAGAGTTTGAGGTTGATACAAAGAAAAGCTTAAATCATAATGAATTTCATGATAATATCTTTGATATTTTCCCTGAAAAGACTGTCGATTTTTTCCAAAATTTTGATATTCCATTGTTTGGATTTAAAGTTTTAGCTGGAGGGGCAATTAAGCCAGAAGACGGATTCAAGTATGCCTTCGAGAGTGGAGCTGATTTTATCTGCGTTGGAATGTTTGACTTTCAGATTATCGAAGATGTGAATATTTTAAACAGAATTCTTGCCGGAGATCTGGATCGTAAGAGGAAGTGGTATAGTTAAGATTTAGATTAGGAAATATTGATTGTGTGAAAAGGGTATTTTAGAATAAACTGTTTATAAATGGCTCCCTTTGGGTCAGATAATATGAAAATTACGCAGAGACACGCAAAGTTTTCGCAAAGGTTCGCTAAGAAATCCTTTGCGAAGCTTTGCGGTTCTTAGCGAGCCTCTGCGTAAGGTATTAACATACAGTAAAATAATAGAGAATATGAAGAATACATACATCTTTATGAAAAAGCTTTAGGACTAAAGATATTTTCAAGAAATCGCCCACAAATCTATAATTCAACATTTTTCCTATTTTTACCTTATGAAGCGAATATTACTGATTCTCATAATCTTCTCGGGCTTTCATTCCGTTTTTTCGCAAGATTATAACTGGTGGAATGATTTGCATAATTGGGATGGAGTTACATCATGGAGGGAGTATATTATTTATTCGCCTTCATACATGGGACCCAATGCTCTTCCTGTGCCCGAATTTAATACGGGAATATTTTCAGGTGATTTTGAATATGAGTTGGGGGCGTCTTATCATTCATCAATCGGAGATCAAACTGCAAATCTTTTTACTAAACTGAATCTGGCTCTGGCGCCGGGTATTGCGGGAGTAAATGTTAGTTATGTTCCATATGAGATTTATTCTATGGACATAGAGACACGTGATTTGAGAAGAGCTCGTGACTTTGAACCTTCAGGGGGTAGTTTTGGCGATGTATATGTAACAACCTATTTGCAGATTATAAAAGACAAGGATCGGTTGCCGGATATTATGGCAAGCATAAATCTGAAGACATCTTCTGGAACAAATCTTGGAAATGCAAGGCATACCGATGCCCCCGGTTATTATTTTGATTTATCAATGGGGAAAGATATTGAAACAAGAAAAGGAAAATTAAAATACTGGCGACCTTATGGAATGGGAGGTTTTTATTCTTATCAGACCAATCGCGATGACTATGTGCAAAATGACGCTATTTTATATGCTGTAGGTTTTGTATTAGGATTTGAAAAGTTTCATCTAGATTCCGGCCTGGGAGGATATTATGGTTATTTTGGAAATGGAGATCAGCCATTGGTCTATAGAATGGAAATAAAATCTGCTTTGGAATCCCAGCTTAATTATAAACTAAGGTTTCAGACCGGGATAAATGATTTTCCTTATACGACTATTGGAATTTCAGTAGTATTGAGCTTTGAAAGGCCGGGGTGGATGGTTTCGGAATTGGGGGATTAGGTAGAGACGCAAGATTTTGCGTCTCTACCTAATCCAGCAGATTCATTTCAAAAATCTTATATATCCTCTTATATTCATCCAACCAACTGGTCCATTCCTTAAATCCATGGGCCTCAAGCGGGAATACAGCCAATTCCCAATTATCTTTTTGCAATTCAATTAATCTTTGAGATAGCCTTACCACATCCTGGAAGTGAACATTATCATCCATCATTCCGTGAAGCATTACAAGATGATCTTCGAATCCTTCAGCAAAATAAATCGGAGAACTTCTTCGGTAAGAAATTGAGTCTTCAACAGGAGTATTCAGAATATTTGAAGTATATCCGTGATTATAATGCGCCCAATCCGTCACAGGTCGCAAGGCTGCACCAGCCTTAAATACACCCGGGTTAGTAAACTGTGCCATTAGGGTAATAAATCCGCCATATGAACCTCCATAAATTCCGATTCGATTTTTGTCGATTCCTTCAGCTTCGACCAGAAATTTTGCACCATCAACATTATCGCTTAAATCTTTTCCTCCCATGTGCCGGTAGATTGCTGTTCTCCAGTCGCGACCATAACCCGCACTTGCCCTGTAATCGAGGTCGAGAACAGTATAACCGTTATCGACAAGGAAATTGTTAAACATATATTCGCGATAATAACTGCTCCACCATTTATGGGCATTTTGGAGGTAGCCGGCACCATGGACAAATACTACTGCGGCACCATTCTTTTTATTTTCTTCCGGACGATAAATTCTTGCCGGAATATTTTCACCATCAGATGCGGGAACCATGATAAAATCGGGCTCGCGCCAGTTATAAGATTTAAAGTCATCGGAATAAGAATCTGTAATCTTCGAATACTTTCCCCATTCTCCTTCACCTTTCCCATCCATCTTCATAACATATAGTTCCCAGGGTTTATTAGCATAAGAATGACGAATAATCATGGTTTTTTCATCCGGAGAAAGAGATACTTCGTTGTTTCCGGCATCAGAAGTAATCTGTTCCCTCTTACCACCTTTGTCATTCATTTTGTAGAAATGATGCTGGCCGGGATCAATTTCGTTAGATGTGAAATAGAAGAATTCCTGGTCATTTGAAAGAAAGGGATTGTATATTTCGAAGGAACCTTTGGTAAGAGCTTTTTTCTTTCCAGATTCAACATTAAGAGAGTAGAGATGCGAATAACCGCTTTCTTCAGACTGAAAGAATATTGATCTATTATCATCAAGCCAACCAAGAGTTCCTGAGGATGTTGACCAACCTATACCAGGACCGGCAATCCATGCTTCATCATTTTGGCGATTAAGTGAAACGAGATCTCCGGATTCGAGATTAAGCTCAGCAATCCACCGGTCCTTATTATCAGTAGATCTTATATTTACTATTACTTTGTCATTTTCCGGAGACCAAAGGGGGTTGCTGAAGTATACTTTTCGTGGCTCTTCTTTGGTTATAATTTTCTGTTTTTCTCCAAAAACAGAGAAATCGTAAATTCCTGGTAGTCCGGTAATATCAGCATAATAGAAACTATCTTTTTCAATATTAATGATTCCCAATTTCATGTCGCCATATGGAAATCCAACTTTTGACCGTACACTTTGAGCTTCTGTAAATCCTGATTCAGTGACATATTTGGGCATATCGGCACGTTTTCCGTTAGTTGAAGTTTTGAAACTCAGGAAAGTAATGTATTTCTTGTCAGCACTAACACCAAAGGAAGAGATTCTTGCTTTATCAATAGTGATGGAAACAGGCTTTTTTTCTTCTAATTCTTCTTGTTCAGCCTTCCGTAGATTTGATTTTTCTTCATTTTGCTTTATAACATCAAACAAAGCCATCTGATCTTTATAAAGCCATTCTTCCTGATCATTTGACCATTTAGGCTTCTCTGGTTTCTTCTTTTCAGCTACAAAATTTGTAAGTTTTATTACGCTGCCATTTTCAATTGTATATTTATATAGATTGTTTTCCAACTTGAAATATATTGCATCTTCATTATTTGAGAAAAAAGGAGAGGAGATGGAGGTGCCCAACTCGAGTAAGGTTTGTTTTTTTCTATCATTTACATGATAAATGCAGAGTTTACCCTTATCAACAAAAATATATTTGTCTTTTGCTTTATTTGCTGTTTTTCCCCTTGATGGCAACTTGTTTCTTTTATCTTCTAAAGATAATTTCGTCAGATTACCGCTTGCCAGTTCATATTTATATTTTGGAGGAATTAATTCATTCTCAGGGTTCCAGTCAAAATAAACTACATCTCCGTTAACACTCCATTCTATATTATCAGGAGGAGTTCCCATCCATTCAACACCCTTCATTATATTTTCAAGTTTGAGATCAGAATTGTTTCTATAAGACTGGGAATTAGCGCACGGAATGTTTAGAGATAGGAAGAGAAAAAAAAGAATATAGATGCTCAG
>JAGLSB010000375.1 GCA_023135955.1 Bacteroidales bacterium
AACATTCACATATTAGATTAATTAACCTCTAATCTAATTGTCATGAAAACAAGCCTGTTATCAATTCTGTTGGTGATTTTCCTTTTCGGTTGTCGAGACTGATCCTTTTTGTTATTTAAACTTTACGGATCATTAATTTCAAAATTACACCAATGAAGTTTCATTAAATAATACTTATCAATACAATTGCTATACTTACTCTTATAACAATATTAACTTATCACCTATCTGTTCTTTATAAAACTAAACATCATATTCCTATCAATTTGGACCCTAATTCTTTCACCTAAATCAGTGAGACTTTAATTTTGAGAGGCAAAATTATTTAGTCGAATTTATGCTGAACTTGATTCAGTACTGATCCCGATTGCGAAGCAGATCGGGATCTAATAGAATGATATTACCTACAGCTTGCTGCGATAGAACATAATTTCCCTATTTATACCTCGGAAGCTCTACTGCGAGGTAGTGATTAATTCTGAATAATATATTGTAATATTAAAATTAATTCCTACTTTTGCAGTTCTAAAAATCTGGAGAATAAAATTTTAAATTAAATAAAGAATGTATTTAACTGCGGAAAAGAAAAAGGACCTTTTTAAGAAGTTTGGCAAATCAGATTCTGACACAGGATCATCTGAATCTCAAATAGCACTTTTTACTACCAGGATTAACCATCTTACTGAGCATCTGAAATCAAATAAAAAAGATTACAGCACGCAGCGGGCTTTGCTAAAACTCGTTGGTAAGAGAAGAAGTCTTCTCGATTATATGAAGGGTCGGGATATTGAAAAATACAGGGCTACAATAAAAGCATTAGATCTAAGAAAGTAACAAAGAGAGGCAATTTAATTGCCTTTTTTTGTCTTTATACTATAACGAATATCAATCGATAAGAAAAGATAATATGTATAACGCAAAACAAAAGAATATAGACCTGGGTGATGGTCGCACCATTACAATTGAAACGGGTAAACTTGCTAAACAAGCTGACGGTTCTGTTGTAATTAAAATGGGAGACACCATGTTACTTGCAGCTGTAACATCTGCAAAAGAGGCAAGAGAAGATGTTGATTTTATGCCATTGTCAGTAGAATATAAAGAAAAATATGCTGCTGCCGGAAGATTCCCTGGCGGTTTTATGAAGAGAGAAGCAAGGCCTTCTGATTATGAGATTTTAATTGCACGCCTGGTCGATAGAGTATTAAGACCTTTATTCCCTGACGATTATCATGCAGAAACCTTTATGACAATAAATCTTATTTCTGCCGATGAAGATATTATGCCTGACGCATTAGCAGGACTTGCTGCTTCTGCAGCGCTTGCAATATCTGACATTCCTTTTAACGGACCTATATCAGAAGTGCGAGTTGCGAGAATTGATGGAAATTTTATTCTTAATCCAACTTTCTCAGAACTGGAAAAGGCCGATATAGATATCATGGTTGGAGCTACAAAAGAGAATATCATGATGGTGGAAGGTGAGATGAGTGAGGTATCTGAGGAAGAAATGATTGAAGCTATAAAAATTGCTCATGAAGCTATAAAAGTTCAATGTACTGTACAGGAAGAACTGGCAGCTGAACTAAATGTGACAAAGCGTGAATATTCACATGAGACACAGGATGAAGAGCTAAAGGCAAGAATTGAAAAAGAATTATATGAGAAGGCCTACGCTGTTGCAAAATCAGGAAATAATGATAAGCATGCAAGGGTTGAAGCATTCAAAAATATTGAGACTGAATTTGCAGAAAAACTTACGGAAGAAGTAGGTGAAGAAAATGTAAATCATGGCTTTATACACAGATATTATCATGATGTTGAGAAGAAAGCTGTAAGAAATGCAATTCTTGATGATGGTATTCGTCTGGATGGAAGAAAAACAGATGAAATCAGACCAATATGGTGTGAAATCGATTATTTACCAAAGGCTCATGGCTCAGCAATATTTACCAGAGGCGAAACTCAATCGCTTACTACTGTTACTCTGGGTACCAAAATGGATGAGAAAATGTTTGACGAGGTTCTATTTAAGGGAAGAGAGAAATTTACTCTTCACTATAATTTCCCTGCATTTTCAACTGGAGACGCACGTCCGAACAGAGGAACAAGCAGAAGAGAAATTGGTCATGGAAATTTAGCACACCGTGCTTTAAAGAAAATGATTCCTAATGAAGCAGATCTTCCTTATGCTGTAAGGGTAGTTTCTGACATTCTTGAGTCTAATGGTTCTTCATCAATGGCAACAGT
>JAGLSB010000376.1 GCA_023135955.1 Bacteroidales bacterium
GTCTCCTTCGAAATGCAGATATAATAATAAAAACCAATGCGGATGAGGATGCTGTTTTTCATTTACTTGAGATAACAAAGATTTAATCCTGTGCTAAATTATTAAAGATATATTATGAGAAGATACATCTTTATAAGGATAATATTCGCTATTGCCATAATATTTTATTTCAATACTTGTGATAATTCTGTTCCTGAGAATAAGTTTATCGGTACAGACTCTTATCCGGCCGGAATTTTCCCTCCCGATGCAAGTGGTATATGGGTGTGGTATTCTACCGGGGGAGCCCCCAATAAATGGAACGGGAAAATTAAACCAGATGAAACCTACCCCGGATTAAGAGGGATTCCAATTGTTATTGGATGGAATGAACTTGAACCGGAAGAGGGAGTATATAAATGGGAGCTTATTGATGATATTATTAAAAAAGCTGCAGAAAATAACAAATATGTTTTTACTTTACTATGGCTCAACCCTGTAAACCCTGACTGGCTTTTTGATAAGGGCGTACCCGAAGTAAAGATAAACACATTTAAAACCGATCCTAATTTTGCTTCTATTCCTTATCCTTTGGATGAAAATTACAAATTCTATTCAGAAAGAATAATTACAAAACTTGCAGATCACCTTCGAAATCTTCCCCCTGAATTATTCAAACATATTTTATTCCATCAGGTTGTTGAAGGATCAACAGGTGACGGATTTTGCTATAAAGGAGATCCGGAGAATCCAGAATACCATATTGAAAGGGATGATTGGGCAAAGTACCAGGATTATATCAGAAAATTCACAATTAATGCTTTTACAGATAATTCCGGGGGGAAACCGGAAATACCTCTACTAATACATAATGAAGACATTCCCTGGATTGCAAAACAATATGAAGGCTTCATTGTAAAAAAAGGTGTTGCATCTCACTTCTATCATAACAATAATTCAAGATCCAAAAATAATATATATAAACCTTACCATACTCCTGACAATGAGCTTGGCAGGCCCGTTTTTAGTCGTGGTGAAGGAGAAACCATGTGGTCCCCAGAAAAAAAATGGTTTCAAAAAGATTCCCTTCAGAATCTATACTGGAGCGCACTTTATGCACTTCACTGTGGACTGGATATCTGGAATATTCCAGATCATGTACTTGAGAATCCGAGATGGTATATGGCCCTGGATATGTTTGATAAATATGCAGGTAATAAATATCCTGAAAAATCAAATGTGGCCTTTTGTGCAATGAGAGAGGAGCTTAATGCCGATGATTCAATACGTTTTCCAGTTGAAATATACGGTCCGGCAAACAAAAACAATTTTGACCGGGTTCTTAAAATTGAATCAGATTTTAAAGAGCGTGGTGCGGTGGTGGAAGATCTGGAACTTACACTCGCGGGCAGCCTTAAAAGTAGAAAAAGAATGGGTTATAACGATGTGGGCTGGGACAGAATAGATGATGATTATAATTTATACCTCTACCCGGTCGATAAACTGGAAACAAGCATCGGCTGGTGGCATGTCGGGCCAAAAGATCAGCCTTATGGTCGGTTTGCCCGGGGGTTTGAGCATGAATCGGGGAAGGATACTCTCTTTTTTAAGTTTCACAAAGACTTCTTCAGGAATAATAAAAATGAAAAGAAAACGCTGCAATTCAAAATAATTTGGTTTGACAACAATGAAGGTGAATGGAAATTCTCTTATGACAATGGAAAAGATGATTTAAAAACAGGAGCTGAATTTAAAGGTGAAGGGAGCATGCGGTGGAAAGAAGAAATAGTGAAGGTTGAGGATGCAGTCTTAAACGGAAATGGCCCCAGAGACTCCGATATTGCTCTTATAAATACAGACAATAAGGATAACATCTTTCACATCATTGAAGTGGTGCGGATTGTGAATGAAGAAACTAAATTATATGACTAAAGTATCAATCAAAT
>JAGLSB010000377.1 GCA_023135955.1 Bacteroidales bacterium
CCTGGTCGTTCCGACCACATGAAGTTCTATTTATTGGGCAACGTACTTTATTCATTTTTAATTATCTCAATTTCTACTCGTCTATTTCTCGAATCAGCACCATCCATATTTTTTAGCAACTTAGTTTCTCCATATCCAAATACCCTAAGCTTATTTTTCTTAATGCCGCAATTAATAAGGTAATTTGCGATTGAATTTGCCCTGGCTAAAGAAAGGGTTAAATTATAATCCAGGCTACCAATGGAATCTGTATGCCCTGTTATCATTAGACTATCAAACTCTTGATTATTCAGAATTGTAAAAATTGAATCAAGTGTGCAAATTTCTTTATTCTTAATTATTGTATCGTTGAATTCAAAAAGCATATCCTGTACAATAATTATTTCATTTTTCACTTCTGTATTCTCAATAACTGAATCTAGCAGTTTTATTACTTTTTTTGGAGTTTCTGTGAATCCATAAATATTCATCAATCCATATCCATAAGGATGTGTAGTTGCAGTTAATCCTTCAACTTTGACAAAATTTACTTCATCCAAATCATAATCCTTAAAGTCAATCTCAATTTTCTCAGGATTTTCAATTGTCCCCAATTCAGTATACTTAATGTTATTTTTACTGACAGATATTTTGGCTCGGTCAATACTGTTGTGTCCACAACCACAGATAGTGCAACTTTGTATTATTAAATCGGGAGAATCTTCATAGTCTTTTAATCCATTTTCAAATTTAAAAACGATATAACTTCCTATTGGAATATGTACAAACTTTTGGTTATTACTTAATAATAATTCAAGGTCAAAGTTCTTTAAATATGCAAATCTTTCACCTCCAAAAAAAACATCTTCCTCAGCCTTATCACGATATTTTGGTGGAACATTAGGATTCCCTAAGGTGTATCCTTTTTTAAATTTTGAGTTAACAATCCTGTCAGGATAATAAAAACTAGTCGAATCATGACTTATCTCCTGAGTCCAAGTTTGGTTCAAAGTGAAAATCAATATAAACAGTATCAAATTTGTGTTATGGTTCATTCTGTGGTTGTATGTTGCACAATGTCAGTTTGTCTAAAAACCTCCGTTTCGACTTTATTTTATCTTAAAATTAGCTGTATTAACGGCATTTCAAAAATAATTAGCTGATTTTCAATACAGAAAATGAATATCCTAAATTCAATTTATGCGTTGATATTTGACTGAAAATCCGGTTAATAACAGAAGTCGAGTCAACTCAGGGAACTTCCCCCTGAGTTGCTCACAGCACCGGACGTGAACCTCTCAGCTCATCCGGCTCCTATTGTCCAGTCGCAGGCTTAAGACCCACTTGCCAGTGATAGAACAGATGTGGGTAGTCTTTAGCAACTTTCCCCATCATGTATTCCGCACGACGATTGTGTTTCCTAAGCTTTTTGTATTTCCGCATTGCCCATCTTGATAAAGTACGATTAAAATGCCTGAATACACTGTAGAGTTCAGATTTGTAATATTTCCCGTAATAGTTAAACCAACCTCGTAGTGTTGGATTAAACATACAAGACAAATCCTTCAGTGATTTATCACTTCTTAAATGTACTTTCCAGCTTCGCATTTCCTGACGCATTGCTTTCTTTGCTGAGTTGCTTACCGCTGGCGTGAAGTTAATGAAGTACTTACCATATCTATTCTTAGACCTTCTACGGCAAAACGTGTAGCCCAGAAAATCGAACTTTGTGGTATGATAGTTACTTCTTCTGTCATCATCCTTACAATAGACGATTTTCGTCTTTACAGGATGTAACTCCAATCCGCATTGTTGCATACGCTCTCGTAATGATTCCAATATTGAATTGGCTTCTTGCTCTGAGCGACAGTGTACAATACTATCATCAGCATAACGCTCAAATGGATTGTAAGGATAGTTTATCCTTAACCATTCATCCATTGCGTAATGGAGATAAAGATTTGCCAGCAAAGGGCTAATGACGCCTCCCTGTGGTGTACCTTTATCCCGCTCAACAAGACTTCCGTCTGGATGTTGAACTGGTGCTTTTAACCAACGTTCAATATAAAGCATCACCCATGTTTCCGGTTGATGCTTTTGAAGTGCCAGTTTTAGCAAATCATGATTTAGATTGTCAAAAAATCCCTTGATATCAAGGTCAATCACCCAGTTGTAACGCCAGCAACGTTCTCTGGCTTTACCTACTGCTTCCAGAGCAGATTTACCCGGGCGATAACCATACGAATCCGAATGAAAAACTGATTCCAATTTCGGCTCCAAGGCCATCTTAACAACCATTTGTGCAATCCTGTCTGTAACCGTTGGGATACCTAGCGGTCGTTTCCCTCCGTCTTTCTTGTCTATCTCAACCAGCTTTACCGGATGGGGAAAATAGCTCCCTGATGACATTCTATTCCAGAGTTTATAAAGGTTTGACTTCAGGTCTGACTCAAAATCATCTAGTGATTCGCCATCTACTCCTGAAGATCCTTTATTGGATCTCACACGCTTGTAGGCTTCCCAGACTACAAACTTTGAAATTACATACGATTTTGTTTTAATCATCTAAGTTCCTTCTAAATCTTAATTCAGTTGACCTATTGTTAAAACCAGACAATACAACCCCTTCACTCCACTCCCATTACAGGTGCTTCATCACTACTACGGGTTGTTCCGCCCCTGTGCCCTGCTTCGGTACTCTAATCCTCATGGTGCCTCCACTTGAATTTCTCCCTTTACATCAGGGCGACAGGTTCCCATGTTCCACATAAAAGCCTGTATTAAGGTCATGCCACCTTTATGCCGGATGCCATTTGGTCAGTAAACAGGTATCTCCCAAACTTGTCCCGGGCTAACGATCTCCTCCCGGTTTTGACATCATTCCTACGCTTTCGACACTTCATCAGTGGTTCACTCTCACTCATCTCCTTAATACATACCTGATCCTTTATTTAGGACCTTTTCCTTAACGCTCACTACAATGGCTCTTTACCAATGCAGCATAAGGTGGTTTGAAACCAATGCCTGTACATCGATTTCGGAAGGCCACAGCTTTTCACTGTTCTTCCATCTTTTGTGCAGCTTCATGGCACACAGTCATCAGCATATCGTACGAAACGATGATTACGGTTGTGAAGTTCTTTATCCAATTCATTGAGAATGATATTTGACAGTAATGGACTCAAAGGACTTCCTTGCGGGGTTCCTTCAGTTCGTTTACTTGTCAAACCATCTAGAAGAATGCCTGATTGTAGGTATCTTCTTATCAAACGTAATAACAGTTTATCTTGGATTTCTTTTGATAGTAACCCCATCAAATAATCATGGTTTACCCGATCAAAGAATTTAGACAAATCGATGTCTACAACATAGCTTGATCCTGAGTTTACATAACTTAGAGCTGTTTTAATAGCTTGATGTGCACTCTTTCCTTTCCGAAATCCAAAACTGTACTTTGAGAACTGTGGATCGAAACATTCATTTAGAACCTGCTGAATTGCTTGTTGAATCAAGCGATCCAGAACAGTTGGTATTCCAAGAAGACGTTTCCCTCCTTTGGGCTTATCTACCTCTATGCCCAGTACTGACTGGGGACGATAGCTCCCTTCTAGAATAGCTTTCTTTATTTCTGACCAGTGTACTTTCAGGTAGGATTTTAAATCAGTAACCTTCATATTATCCACACCTGCACACCCCTTATTGCCGACTACTCGGTCATAAGCATTAGTCATATTTACTTTACTTACTATTCTTTCTAGCATTTAATTGATCTTGCTGCTTTTCCTTAAAAGAATGCCATAAGATACTCGGATACTACCTTCAATGCATCTTATGAATTACGATATAATTTCAAGCGTTTAACGTTCAGTCCTTCATTTCCTCGTGAGTACTCCAGATTTCCCATGCCTATTGCGTTAGGTCTGGCTCATTGTCCCGAAAACTAATATGACTTCTGCTGACTTCTCATCCTTATCAACTCGTGATTAATGAGATCTCCCCAGGTAATGACATTAACTTTCATCCTATCGCTGCCGCATCTACGTAGTCTGCTATGTAGTAAAGAATATGGACTTTGGTATGACGTGCTACCTTATCCTCAGCAAACACCCGCCTCAATATGCGGTTTCTTTTCGTCAGTACAGGATTTTGCAGTCTGGCTTCCTTCATGCGACACCTCACGATGTAACACTTGC
>JAGLSB010000378.1 GCA_023135955.1 Bacteroidales bacterium
AATTAACTTCGTAAAGTAGAACTAACTAAAATTAAAAACAATGGAAACAACTTTTGCACCTTTTCTTCTGATAATTTTTGCCAGTATTTTCCAGGGTAGTTTTGGTCTTGGAATGAAATATATGGCTCCGCTCAAATGGGAATCGTGGTGGCTTGTTCATGCAACAATTGCCATGTTAATTTTTCCCATTGCCTGGGCACTGATTTCGGTACCGGGATTATTCGATATTATTAAATCTGCTCCTGTAAATGCCATAACACTTGCCATGCTGTTCGGGTTTTTATGGGGAATAGGAGGTATTATGTTTGGGGTCTGCATCCCTTTTATCGGGATGTCTTTAACATATGGTATTGTTATGGGCCTTGCCTCATCGGTAGGAAGCCTTATTCCTTTGTTCCAGATGGAAAATGCAATTTCAAATCCGGCAACTCCTTACGTTATTGCAGGCGTTTTCGTAATGTTAATAGGTGTAGCAATAACAGCAGTAGCAGGTATCAGGAGAGATAAAGCTAAAAATGCTGAAAGCAAGTCGGGAAATATTGTTAAAGGCTTAATAATTGCAGCCGTTTCAGGTGTATTATCAGCATTATTGAATGTTGGATTTGCCAATGCAGCACCATTGGCTAAAGTTGCCGAGGGTGCAGGGGTGATTGCCAGGAACAGCAGCCTGGCAGCCTGGGTTGTTGTTTTGGCCGGCGCATATATTATGAATGCCGGATACGCAATAATTCAGCTATTCAGAAATAAAAGCTGGGGAACTTTCGGAACTCCGGGATCAGGAAAAGCCTATATGTGGTCTGTTCTTGCCGGCCTGAGCTGGTTTGCAGCACTTGGTGTTTATGGGCAGGGGTCTGCTTTGCTGGGCGAAATAGGGCCGGTTATTGGATGGCCGATATTGCTTGGCCTGTCATTAATAATTAGTAACCTGTGGGCTTACCTTTCAGGCGAATGGAAAGGAGCATCAAAGGCATTCAGATTATTGCTTATCGGACTGCTGGTTCTTATCCTTGCAAGCGTGATCCTGGGGTACGCAAATAATGTTTAATATAATAACCCGCAAAGCCATATTAACGGATTCAAAATTTAGATGTGTAAATGAAGATAAAAAAAGTAGAAGCTTTTGTTGTGAGTCATGAGCTGGATGAGCCATTTCATTTTTCCCAGTGGGAATACCAGTCGAGAAAAATCTGCCTGGTAAGGGTAACATCTGACGATGGAACATACGGTTGGGGAGAAGGTTATGGACCTGCAGGAATGATAAAGGCAGGAATAGAATTTTTTACCCCATTTATTGAAGGGATGAACCCACTGGAACATGAAACGGTTTGGCAGGAAATGTATTCCCGGTCGCTTGATTATGCCCGGAGAGGCGTAATGCTGGCAGCTTTAAGCGCCGTAGATATCGCACTCTGGGATATTAAAGGCAAACATTTTGGCCTGCCGGTATCTACCTTGCTCGGAGGAAGGAAAAGTGAATATGTTCAACCCTATGCTTCAGGCCTGTATTTTTCAAGGCACAAAGATTTGGCCGTTAAACTTGCCGATGAGGCAGTAATGTATAAAGAGCAGGGCTTCAGAGGCATTAAGATGAAGGTTGGACTGGGGGTTGCAACAGACCTTAAGCATATTACCGCTGTAAGAAAAGCCATCGGTTACGATGTTGAGTTGATGATTGATTCAAATCATGCATATTCACTGAGAGAGGCAGTTGATTTATGTAACCGTATTGAAGACATGGGAATATCATGGTTTGAAGAACCGGTCTCTCCCGAACATTACGATAGTTACAAACAGTTAAGGGAAAAAACAAATATTCCCGTTTCAGGCGGGGAATGTGAATATCTAAGACACGGATTTTTTCAGCTGTTCAATAATAATTCAGTTGATATTGCACAACCCGATATTTGTGCCGCCGGGGGGATAACCGAGGTAAAAAAGATCTCTGCCATGGCTAACACATTCGGTGTAGATCTTATCCCCCACACCTGGGGCACAGGTATTGCTATTCATGCAGCGATACACTTTTTATCTAATCTCGACATTTCTCAGGAAAGAATGCACAGGCCTATACCCTGGATTGAACTCGACAGAACAGAAAATGCACTGAGGGACATCCTTACTGAACCCCTTGTTAGTCCAAATAATGGCTTGATAAAGGTTCCGGAGAAACCGGGGCTGGGGGTTGATGTTAATATGGATATGTTTGAGAAATACCTGATTAATGACCAGGCTGACTTTTAGCAGATCAGTAAAGATAAATTTTAAAAGTCCGGGGTTTATCGTTAGGGAATATCTTTCTTCGGATAAATAATACAAATTTTAATTAGTTATGAAAAAAACTGGAATAGTTGCTTTAGCATGCCTGTTAATTGGTTTTTCGTTCACCAGATTAGGGGCACAGCAAAACGAAAGGGAGATTTTACATCTCGATGGTAAATGGGAAATAATATTCGATCATAATAATGAAGGAAAACAGGGCTTATGGTATCTGAATAATGAATTTTCCCGGAACGAAAATATCAGGGAAATTAATGTTCCCTCGGCATGGGAATTAATTGAAAAGGATTATGAAGGGGTTGCTTTTTACAGGAGATCATTTAATGTGCCAGAAGAATGGAAAGGCAAAACCCTAAGGCTTCATTTTGGTGCAGTTAATTATATAAGCGAAGTATGGTTAAACGACAATGTTGTAGGATATCATGAAGGTGGATTCACCCCATTTGAATTTCGTGTTGACGAGCTGATTGATCACGGCGAATTAAACACCATAATTATAAGAGTTGTAGGCCCCATCATTTTATCCGACAAGATAATTGACGGTATCGGACCGCTGGAAACTCCCCAGTGGAGAGGTGGAATTACCGGAGGTATATGGCAATCCGTAAAGCTGATTGCTACCGGAAAATCCTTTATTTCTGATGTTTTTATTCAACCCGACATAAGTAATAATAATGCATCATTTAATATAGAAACAAATCTTACTTCAATAAAGGGAACAGCGGCAAAGCTGGAACTTAGAATTTTCGATACCGAAAATGTTACCATACCTGTTTCTGAAACAAACATACCTCTTGAATTAAAGCCCGGAAGAAACTCTGAAAATATTAATCTCGCTATCCCCGATGCAGAATATTGGTCCCCAGATAACCCCAGCTTGTATAAAGCTGAAGTTAAGCTTGTTATTAACGGTATTATTTCTGATGAATGGGCCGCCAATTTTGGGATGAGAGACTTAACGATCAAAGATCGTGACTTTTATCTCAACGGAGAGCCGGTTTACATTAAAGCAACATTTTTTGAAGGCTTGTATCCTAATGGTATCGCTTCTCCCGACTCGGAAGAAATGGCAAGGGAGGAAATACGTCTGGCAAAGGAGGCCGGGTTTAATATGATAAGGCCATGGAGGCGCCCCCCCGTTCCTGAATGGCTTGACCTGACCGACGAGATGGGCATAATGGTCGTTGGCAGCCCTGCACTTGAGTGTATGAGGCTCCCGTTGTCAACCCCGCAGCTGCCGGAAAGGGTGGAGAATGAAGTGAGAAAGTCTGTATTACGCGACAGGAACAGAGCCTCAGTAGTGCAATGGGAACTTTTTAATGAGCTGCACAGGCCAATACTGAAACAAATGATGAGGCCAATGGCCATGCTTACAAGAGAACTCGATCCTACAAGACTAATTCTTGACGAATCGGGAGGCTGGGCAAACGGCGCAAATATGTACCTTCCCGAAGAATCTGAACCTTCAAGCTTCAACGATATTCATACATACCCCGGGCCCTTCATAAATAAAAACTTATATGACGGATTCCTTGCCGTGGGAATGACGCCGGAGGAGAAAAAAAATAATGGTTTGGGAGGAAATGTCCCCGGAAGAAATGTGGTTCCCGGACTAATGTCCTTTATCTCTGAACTCGGCTATGGCAGCCTTCCTGAGCTTGTTACGGTTAATGATGAATTTCGGGAGAAGGGAAATCCTCTGACACCGGCATACAGGTATCATGAAAGGCTGGAAAAAGAACAAAAGGAAATGCTTATTGAAAGCGGATTTGATGAAATTTATCCCGACATTAAGGACTTTTTCCTGGAGCAGCAACATATTCATGGGTCGGCAAACAAAAGGATGTTAGAGGCAACAAGGTCTAACCCTGAAATTGACGGGTATTGCATTCATGCCCTTACAGGGGGCGACTGGATACTTGGGGCGGGCTTGCTGGATATATGGAGGAAGCCTAAATCTTACGCCTACGAAGCTACAGCGGAAGCAAACAGGCCAAGAATATTAACTCTAAGGGCAATCCCGGCAAATGTATATGCTGAAAAGGGAATGCGTATTGAAGTAAGGGGGATAAATGATTTAAAAGACCTGAATGCAGAACTGAAGGTGTCTGTATTATCCCCTTCAGGAGAAGAGGTTTACAATGAAATAACGGATGTAAAGCTCGAGAGGGGCCTAAACTTATTCATCAATGAAGAAGTAAATACTTCAGCGTGGAATGGTAAGTATATATTAAAGGCAGAGCTGAGTGCCCCCGGAGGAAATGTAATTGCTGAAAACAATTACGAATTCAATGTTTTTTCTTCCAAAGAGCTTGAAGTTCCTGAAAAGAAAATTGCAATACTTGACTTTAACGGAAGGCTAAAAAACACTTTAAATAATTCAGAGATAGATTTCTATGAGGCCGAAAAAATTAAAGACAAATCTGTTCCATTGTTTGTGAGTGGTTATAACACTACAGCTGATATTGATTCCATAAAGATGGTTAAGCTGATCAATTTCGTCAAAAAAGGAGGGACAGTTATTTATCTGGATGGTTTCAGCAAAGATGTTTCCGAAAGCAATGTGCTATTCCCCTTTCATGCCGATTTTCAAATGGCAAAAGGCTTGTGGACCTGTATCCCCCACCTGGTAAAAAATCATGAAGTTTTTATTGGCTTGCCGGTAAACGGGGCAATGAGAGACATTTATGAAAATGTATGGGCAACATCAACTTTAATGAATATTGGAGGGGAGGGAATTCAATTGGAGGAAGCAGTAGTTGCATCAGTGGGTTTTGAGTGGTTTTCAAGAGACCATAAAATGCATTATTCAGGTCCCGGGAAGTCATGGTGGGGATCAGATATGGCAGTAATAAGCCTTGGTAAGGGGAAGATTATTATTTCTCAGCTTAGAATATTGCCTAACCTGGGAAAAGATCCTGTTGCAGATAAGATTCTTTATAATCTGATTAATTTCGTTTCTAAAGATTAATTATTCAATGATGTATAACAAGGGTAAATTATTTAAGCTTTTATTTGTCTTTTTAATAATATTTTTTGTGCCGGCCGGGGGAAAAGCAGGTGTTGAGGTAACAGAAAAAAATAAAGGTGTCTGGCTGAAGCCGGGCGAAAAGGAAGAGGAAGATTTTAATTGGAAGGCGCAATGGATCTGGATGGATAGCGGGAAAGAAAATGATGTTATGCTCGCCAGGTATTCGTTTGATCTGGAAGAATTATCGGGCCGGGCATTGTTAAGGATAACCTCCTCTCAATTATATATCCTTTACATTAATGGCAATTATGTTGCTCGCGGCCCTGCAAGATCAGCACCTCATAATCAGTCTTACGACATATTAAATGTACAGGATTTTCTGAGTGAAGGAATAAATAATATTTCTGTT
>JAGLSB010000379.1 GCA_023135955.1 Bacteroidales bacterium
CCTCACCTCTATATTCAGGTGATAAATTAGGTAAAATTGACAATCAGAATCTTCATAATTCCGGATCTCCGGATTTTGTAATTATTAGTCATCCAGATTTTATAGAAGCTGCTGAAGTCCTTGCTGATTTCAGAAGGGAATTTAATAATCTTGAGGTAATGGTAACTCAACCTGATATTATTTATAATGAATTTTCATCAGGGAGACCTGATGTTACTGCATTGCGTAATTATTTGAGATATCTTTATAAATCGGCCGGTTCAGATACTGAATTAATGCCTCAATATCTTCTGCTTTTTGGTGATGGCTCTTATGCATTCAAAAATGCTGATGGAGAGGATGGGAATTTTATACCTACATATCAATCTGATAATAGCTTGTCGCCTATTTATTCATATGTATCTGACGATTATTTCGCATTACTCGATGACGGAGAAAGTATGAATAGCGGATTGTTGGATATTGGCGTAGGAAGATTGCCTGTTACAAATAGCCATGAGGCAGATAATATTGTGCAAAAAATTATCGCTTATGAAGATCCGGATAAAATGGGGGACTGGAGGAATACGATCTGCTTTATTGGCGATGATGAAGATTTTAATATCCATTTCTCTCAAGCTAATGAACTTTCTAATTATGTTGAGGATAATTATTCTGCTTTTAATGTCAGAAAAATTTTCCTTGATGCGTATAAGCAGGTATCGACATCTAAGGGTGAAAGATATCCCGATGTTAATTTAGCCATTAATAATCAGATAAATCAGGGTGCTTTAATTGTTAACTATACCGGACATGGCGGGACAAAAGGGCTTGCACATGAGCAAATACTTGGGCTTAACGACATTGATTCATGGGAAAATAAGGATAAATTACCTCTTTTTATGACTGCGACCTGTGAATTCAGTCGATTTGATGATCCGGATATAGTTTCAGCCGGTGAGAAAGTAATTATGAGTGAAAAAGGTGGAGGTATTGCTCTTTTAACTACCACGCGCCTGGTTTATTCTGGTCCAAATCATGTGATGAATGAAAGGTTCTACGAAATTGTCTTTGAGAAAAAAGAGGATGGAAAAAACTATTGTTTAGGCGAAATAATGAAATATAGTAAGAATAACGCTGGCTATGGAATAAATAAAAGAAATTTCACTCTTTTGGGCGATCCTGCAATGAGGCTTACTTATCCCAGTGAAAAAGTAAAAACCGATTCGCTAAATTTTAGTTCTGTTGAAATGTTAACAGATACTTTAAGGGCACTCCAAACTGTTACAATTTCCGGACATCTGGAAAATGTGAAAAATGAAATTCTTGACGATTTTAACGGAGTAGTTTTCCCAGTTATATATGACAAAGAAACTGTACAGTCGACACTCGGAAATGATGGAGGTGCAACCAGAACTTTTACTAATAGAGATAAAATAATATACAAGGGAAAAGCCACAGTGAGGAATGGATATTTCAACTTTACTTTTATTATTCCCAAGGATATTAATTATTCTTTTGGAAGTGGCAGAGTAAGCTATTATGCAAAGGACAGCCTTATTGATGCTGCCGGTTCTTTTAGCGATCTTACAATTGGTGGTTCATCAGAAGATTTTGTAGTTGATATTTCAGGTCCTGAAATAAATGTATACTTGAATAATGCTAATTTTATTTCAGGTGGAATTACTAATGAAAATCCGGTTTTGTATGTTGAAGTTTATGATGAGCATGGAATTAATACAACAGGAAATGGAATCGGTCATGATATAATTGGTGTTCTTGATGATAATACTCAGGCTAATTTGGTCTTGAATGAATATTACGAGGCAGACCTCGATAGTTATAAAAGCGGAATTGTAGAATATCCTTTTTTCAATCTTAGCGAGGGCAGGCACAGTATAAATGTTAAATTATGGGACATTTATAATAATTCCTCCGAAGCGTTTACCGAATTTGTAGTCGTGAAGAATAAGGATTTTTATCTTGACAATCTCCTGAATTTCCCTAATCCTTTTACTGATTTTACTAATATTAGTTTTGATCATAATAAGGCGCATACCGACCTTGAAATAAGGCTTGATATTTTTAATTTGAAAGGAGAATTGCTTAAAACTATTATTACAGAAGAATATAACAGTGGATTCAGATCAAACCCAATAAGATGGGATGGAATTAATGACAATGGAAGGAAAAATGATCAGGGAATTTTCCTTTATAGAATTAGAGTAAAAAACTCTGAAGGTGATGAAGCTGAAAATACTGGGAAGATGCTTTTCTTAAATTAGGAAAAGTAACAATATATATTTATTTTTTCTGTTATATTTGCACATCTAAAAAAGAAGAATATGTTGATTTACTACCGATTATTGAAAGGCTTTGCTATTGGCGTAATATTTTTGTCTCTACCACTTAAAGTGCATGCTCAATATAGCACTGACATTATTAATACGATTCATTCAGCCGTTCCTTTTTTAACCATTGCTCCTGATTCAAGAGCAGGTGCTATGGGGGATGTTGGTGTTGCAACATCACCGGATATTAATTCTCAGCATTGGAATCCCGCTAAATATGTTTTTATGGATGGTGATGGTGGGGCCTCTCTTTCCTATACGCCCTGGTTGCGAAGTTTAATTCCAGATATCAATCTAGCTTATCTTGTTGGATATAAAAAATTTGGTGATAAGCAGGCTGTCTCAGGTTCATTACGGTATTTTTCGCTTGGAAATATTGTTTTCACAAACATATATGGACAGAATCAGGGTCAATTTAATCCTAACGAATTGGCTTTAGACCTTGGTTATTCTCGTTTGTTTTCAGATAATTTTTCAGGAGCTATGGCATTTAGGTTTATACGTTCAGATCTCACAGGTGGACAATACGTTGGCGACCTTGAATCGAAAGCTGGTATATCGGTAGCAGCTGATTTGGCTTTCTATTATACCAATGATATTGACGTGGGAGATAAGGATGGGAAACTATCATTTGGATCTAATATCTCTAATATGGGTAGGAAAATAGCTTATACTGAAACTCAGGATGCAGCTTTCATTCCTACGAATCTGAGATTAGGAGGGAATCTGGATTTAGAAATAGATGATTATAACACATTCTCATTTTCACTGGACTTTAACAAATTGCTGATTCCAACACCACCAGCTTATCTTGAGGACTCAGCAATTATTGGGTGGGGATTTGATCCAAATGTTTCTGTGCCTGTTGGAATGATCCAGTCTTTTTATGATGCTCCGGGCGGTTTTAAAGAAGAATTACATGAGGTGATGATCGGTGGCGGAGTTGAGTACTGGTACAGAGAGCAATTTGCAGTACGTGGAGGATATTTTCATGAGCATAATACAAAAGGTAATCGAAAATATTTCACTTTTGGAATAGGATTAAAACTGAATGTTTTCGAAATGGATTTTGCATACCTTGTTCCTATCTACGCAACCAACCCATTGGCAAATACGCTGAGATTTACGCTGGGCTTCGATTTCGATACATATCGTCGTAATAACTGATAAAACTATGAGTCTAAGAATAGGACTCGGATATGATGTTCATGCTTTTGCGGAAAACCGCGATCTTTTTCTTGGCGGGATTAAAATTCCATATAGCAAGGGTCTTTTAGGACATTCTGATGCAGATGTTTTATTACATGCCATTTCCGATGCAATTTTAGGTTCGCTCGCACTTGGAGATATTGGCTTACATTTTCCTGATACATTAGATTCTTTGAAAGATATAGACAGCAAGTTATTGCTAAAAGAATGCTATAGCCTCGTGAAAGCTGAAGGTTACAAATTAGTAAATATTGACTGTGTACTGATTCTTGAAAAGCCCAGAGTAAAAAAATATATTCTCGAAATGAGGGAAGTGATTGCGGAAATTCTTGAAACAAAAATTCAAAATGTATCTGTTAAAGCTACTACTACTGAGAAGTTGGGTTTCACCGGACGCGAAGAGGGTATAGCAGCTGAAGCAATAGTTATGGTGGAAAAATTCTCCTAATCAAATTTTACTTCAGGTATTTGTCTTAACTTCTTATTAATAGATTTCTCAAGAATAAATAAGTTTTCATAAAAATTTGGGATATCAGGATCTAGCTCACTTCTGATAATTGAACTTATAATGTAACTTAGACTACGAAGATAATCGTAATCATTTGGATCCGAATCAATTAATTCAGTATCTCTTATCTCGTTTTCAAGTTCTACTAAAAATGCCTTCAAAAACATTTGGGCTAATTCTTTGTTTAGATCTGCTTGAAAAAGTGTGTAAATCAAATTATAATAATGAAGAGACAAACCAGCTATATTTTGGGGATATTGTTTTAAATAATCTAAAATTTGCTGATGCTTTTTTTCGGAATTGTTATCATCAATATCATAACTGATTGCCCTGGATTCCATTTCAAGAAATAATTGAAAGAATTTTTGACGTGATGGATATTTTTTATTCGGAAGGTTTACCGGCGAAGCTTTTAGTAAAGCCGCTACTTTATCAGAGTCGTAATAAGAATAATAATAATCTGAATAATTATTTGCTTTATTTGTCAGCCTGATAACCATACCTTCATCTAATAGCGAGGATGGATTAAATAATTTTTGAAAATCCGGGATCATAGATTTCATGAAATATATCGGTCTTAGACCTATATTGTGATACATTATGCCTGTTAAAAGGAATTGCTGGAAAGATATCTGTCTTTTTGTTGCATTAAGCATTACCAGAGTGTCGGGTTCTAATTTTTCATTTAAAAATGGAATGGAATAATAGCCGTATTCCATTAATATGGTATTGTTGTGTGTATAAGATTGCTGCCTCACATAATTTTCTGTTTCAGCATATGATAACTGTAATTTTGCGGTGTCGTTTATAGCTATAATATGTTTATTTTCTAAATTCTTAAGTTCCTCCTTATTTAGTCCTGATGTTAGCGGATTAGATTTTTGACCATTATCACAAAGAAGAGAAAAGTACTCAACATCATTTAGTAAGGAAGAGTTTATAATGAGCACATCCTTGCGTATATTTTTTGTAGCTTGATTCCATAAATGCGGATAAGTATCATTATCACCAATAGTGAAAAATATAGCATTCTCTTCTAAATTCTCTAGTAAATACTCTGATGACTTTGCCCAGAATTCGTTGTAATGTGGCTGAGTTTTTTTTATGAACTTGTCAGCTTTTTTGTAATGGCCAAATAATGATAGTTCATACCAATTAGCCATAATTTGGTTAGCAAGTTTTATATCTAATAGACCCACAAGAGTCTTATAATCAGGATTTCGCATATATAATTCTTTCAAGTGCTCAATTGATTTATAAGATAATCTTAAATACTTTCTTATATCAGATCTTTTCGCTTTTGAAGAACGTACCAAGCTGACATCAGAAAAAAATGAGTGAGCCCAGAAGATATTTGAGGCTCGATGACTATAGGCTCGGGAGAGTCCATAAAGTTCATGATTGCTCATTTGTGATGGCTTAATTTTCTTGAAGTAGTCTATTACATCTTCATCCCATCCGATATAGCCATAAAATGGGTGAATTACGAAATCGTAGCGCGCGTTATTGTTTAAAACTAAAGCAAACTGCTCAGGAAGGCTTATTTCAGTCGGATTTTTTGAAGGGTGTATGATAAAGCCGGATTTATTTTTCCAGATTTCTATCTCTTTTCTAGTTGTATTCCCTGAAAGATTGTAGAATTCCGGAATTACGAACCATCCTTCCGGTTTTCTCATAAAACGGAATTGATAAAAATTTTCTTCCCGGCTTACCGAAATATTATGGTATTTAAGAAAATGCTCAACTATGTTTTCAT
>JAGLSB010000038.1 GCA_023135955.1 Bacteroidales bacterium
ACGTAATCCTAAAAATGGAATTGTGGCCGGGATGGATTATCCAAGATATACAACCGGTTACACATCACTATTTAACACCATCGGATTCATCCTTGAAACACATATGTTCAAAGAGTATGAAGATAGAGTTTTATCTACTTTTCATTTCATTAAAAGCACTTCTCAATACCTCTCCGAGAATGCCCCGGAAATTCAGAGCCTGAGAAAGCTGGCGAAGGAAAACATCCGCATAAAAAAGAATTTCGTGTTAAGCTGGGAGCTGGATACCACATATTATGAAAAAATAAACTTCAAGGGCTATGAACTTAAATACAGGATTAGTGATGTAACCGGACAAGAAACCTACTATTTTGACAGGAATAGTCCATGGGAGAAAGAAATAAAAAACTACACGCAATATAAAGCAGCTAAGAAAGTAGAGAAACCAGATTTTTATATTCTACCTCAAGCCTGGATCGAAGTTGTCGACCGATTGAAATTAAATGGAGTTGAAATGACCAGACTTAAAAATGACACCTTACTGGAAGTTGAATACTATTACATCAAGGATTATGAAACTTCCCCAAATGCATATAATGGTCATTATAAACATAGCAATACCATTGTAGAAAAAACTACAGGCATCCTGCCCTTTTTACAAGGAGATTATTTTATTCCAACAAATCAGCTTGCTAATGAATATATTATTCAGGTTTTGGAACCTGAAGGTGAAGATTCCTTCTTCAACTGGAATTTTTTCGATGCCATTCTATCACGAAAGGAATACTTTTCGCCTTATGTATTTGACGAAAAAGCCGAAGAAATTCTGGCAAATAACCCAAAACTATTGTTAGAATTTGAAAAAAGAAAAAAAGATGATCCTGAATTCGCTTCTAATCATTATGCCCAACTCCGGTTCATTTATGAAAAATCAAAGTATTCAGAAAAAACACTTAACAGATATCCTGTAGCAAGGTATAATATGAAAAAAGACTAAATACGCTATTTTTATAATCTAATTCGCATACTAAATAAGGGTGCCTGAGCATAGGCTGGCAAATGCTTATTTATTATAAAACTTTCAGGATGTATTGAGAAATCAATATTATCACCATATTTACTTATACTTGTAAACCTTGGTTGCTTGTAATAATATTTTAATAATGATCCATAACCGATAGCTCCAAATAATGCAGGAACCAAAAAATATGTTCCCCCTTCTTCAGGGTCAGCTAAAAAAGTAACTCCCAAGCCAATTAAACCACCCCCGATAGTTGCGTAATTAAGTCTTCTTCCCTCTTGCCGGCTTATATGAAAGCTTTTATAAGTATAATGACCGGTAAATGAACCTAATACTCCTCCTGCAATTGGCCAGAGAAGAGCTTTGGAAGAATTAAAATCGCCATAGGCCAATACGCTGGCACCAACCATTCCACCAATAACTGAGTTGTTTATTATTGCCGTCATATCGCCCCGTGTATATTCAATTTTATTGGCCAACTGATGAGCTGCGTAATACCCCAGAGGTACCGAGGCTGAAATTAACATCCCATAATCCCTAATATCACTAGATTCGGTAAAACTATAGTACAAACCTGTTGATAATGCAGGCAAGGCATAACTATAGTATTGATATGTAGCAATTCTACCGTCGGTCCATGATTTGTTATTCCCTAGATAAAAACCTAAGTGCCCTAATGAAACACTACTTAGCAAACTCATAGTTAATGCAAATGGTTTTTTATTTCTATTTTCAATATAGTCATATCCAGAATAATCATAGGTTTCAAATATATTATCGCCAAAAAGTGCAGCAGAGAAAAAATAACCGTACAAACCGCCCATTGTTTTACCATGCGCTCTTAACCAAAGAGAGTTTGCATTAATATGATCGTAGCGAGGTGAGAAAACAGGTATTAACATACTGCCACCGGAGAGTAACATTGTAAGTCCGGCACTGGAAGTGTAACTCTCAATATCAAATATGTAATTCATTTGAACCCCATAAACAATTCCCGATACTCCTGAAAATAATATATGCCCTAAAAGCAACTCTGTATCTCGTTCATTTTTTTCTGTAGTGAAAGCTTCTGTTTTTTCTGTTTCATTAGAAATTATAGCATCCTTATTAAACTCAATAGCAGTTCTCTTTTCATGAAATAAAGTTTGCTGATTTTGATTAAGCAAATTGAAATAATCATCTATATAACTCTGATAAAGTTCTAACCATTTATTTTCCTTATCAGACAAAAATTGATTATTTGCTTTCCGCTGTTTAAGTTCCTGATAAACCGGATTAAAGTAGGCTTCACTAAACGAACTTGCTTTAAAAAGGGTTGGGGTTTGTTGACTAAACAACTGAGTAGTCCAAAATAAACAAAGTGCTATAATGATGTACTTTATTCTCATGGTAAATAAATTCTGGTATAAAGTTAAAGCAAAATAATCGATTCAAATTGGAACATAAATATAACTAATCTCAATAATAAACACTAATAATATCACACAAGGGCTTCAGTAATCATGTGATACAATAATAAGAAAAATCTTAAAAAAAGTGATTTAGCACTGAAGTATATCCAAATCCAGCATCCAAAAACTTCATTACTTTGTTAAAATTAGTTTTTGCGTAGCACTCTCAAAAGCTGTTTGTATTTTTATTATGTATATTCCACTCTCACCAATGTCGTTAACAGATTTAATAAATAAATGCTCTCCAGCTTCTTTGTCAATATAATTCTCTTCATAGAGCTTCTTCCCACTTAAATCTCTAATGATAATATCTACATCCAATTTTTGATCCAGATTATATTTTATCTTGAGCTCATCTTCAACAGGATTTGGATAAATCTGCATTTTTAAAGTTCCAATACTCTGTGGATTTAATCTGGAAACGCTCACAGCCTCATTTTTCACTAAATACACTTTAAATATCTTGTTTGTAGCAGAACTCTGTGTGCCATCATTAATGAAAAATATATTTTCCGCAGTACTTGAAATGCCTCCAAAAATGTAACCTAGGAAATTGGAGTCCTCATTAAAAGAATTTAACTTAATTACTTCATTTTCATAATGTTCAAGCTGAGTATTGGGAATAAACTCTGAACTTGCCCCTAATAATCCAGGCATTTCAATTGATAATTTATGTTCCGTCATTACTCCTTGAGAATTCCTGCTTACCCGTGCAATTGTCTTAACAAAGGGTACATTATCGTCCTGTGTAAGCACTCCATTAAGATCAAAATATTGAGCAATTCCACCAAAAAATATAGTGTGCATCTCATTTTTTAAAGCATCGTATATTGGGATATTAGCACAGTGATAGTGATTATAATATTGTGAAAAATCATTGTTTACTGTATATCCGGCACTATCAATATTTACACAATTTAGAAAAGGTAAATTAACACCGATCTGGAAAACTCCTGAGAATGCTGTTAAGCCTTGCTTACCATCCGGCATTATTTGAGCAGTAACATTATAATCGCGTCTGTGCAAATTTTCTGAGTCAGTATATGGGGTCAGATGTGTGACAGAAAGGTTAGTACCGTCATCTTCAATATGAAATTTTCTTACCTGATCAGTATAAGCCTGCGTAAAAGAAGAATTGTTATTTGGATTATATCTGCCATCAAATCTATTCCCCCCCGTTAAATAATAAGTATCATAAATTTTTTCCAGATGGCCACCTGTTACGGCAAATTGTGGATCAGATATTTGTCTGAAATAAGCAGCGAAAGGTTCATTGTTTATGATAGCATTTATTACTTCTTCAAGCTTAATGGCTGTGAGCTTATCATAAGTAACATGATCAGCTGCAGTCGAACTGTAACCATAACCCCCTAAAAAATATAAAGTGTTTCCCTCTTGAAAAAAGTTGCAATTTGTAGAGCTCAATTGCTCCTGCAAACTAACTGACAGGGACGTTAATGGGGCTGTCCATGTTTCCTTACTTACCGGATCAACTACTATTAAGTTCTTGTTGCTTAAGTTATCTGCAAATGATGTAAAAGGCTGGATAAGATGAAGACCTTCAATCCTCCCCCCTGCTATAAGCCATTTTCCTTCAACCTGACCAACTGCGAAAGATTGCACCCCAGGTAAACTTTCAATATTTACTTCCTCCATTACCAGCGAATAATCATCAATTTGAGCATTGAGTTCCGATGATAATATAACAATAGTGAAAAGCAGAAATAGAAATAGTTTTTTCATTATAAAAAATCTAAATTACCTGAAAAAAAAATATTTACCGAGGATCCAGATATTTCAATGAAACAAAAAATGCATCTAACTTCTCCATAGTAAGTGGATAGAATTTATTATCATTCCTGCCATAATTAAAAAACCCATGACTTGCACCTTCATATGCATTTAATTCACACCTGTTCCCTTTTGACTTCATTTCCTCTTCGAATAACTCAACGGTATTGAAAGGAACTGTAGTATCATCCCTTCCGTGGAAGATAATTGTTGGAGGTATATTTTTACTAATATGATGATAAGGTGACAAACTTATTGGACTTACTCCTAATCTTTCTTCAAGTCCTTTAAGTCTTTCAGTATTGAGATTATTGTTTCCCTTTAGGGGAGCTAAAATCAGTGCGGGATTGAAAAGCACCATTGCATCAGGTATAGAGCTAATACTCATATCCTCCGAAACTTCTTCGAAGCCTGTTAAAGTTCCAGTAGCAGCGGCAATATGCCCTCCTGCAGAACCTCCACCTGCTGCAATTCTATCCGGATCTATTCCCAGTTCATCAGCATGCTCACGAATCCATCTTACAGCCGATTTCGCATCTGTAACACATTTATTTGCTTTAACATCATTTCTGGTCGCCACACGGTAATCAGCTGTTATTGCTACCATTCCACGTTCTGACAGATATTCACATTGATGAACAAACTGCGATGGTGACCCCCCTTTCCAACCACCACCAAAAAAGAAAACTACAACCGCGCGATTATCACTTATTTTATGATCTTCAGGATTAAAAATCCATAGCTTTAAATCGACACTATCAATAGATTTATAAGTTTCTACTTTTGAAGATTTTATTTCCGGGGGGTAGGTTTTCTGACCGAATGAATTTGTCATTAGTGTTAAACCTAACAGAAATATAATCAATACTATTTTAGCTTGTTTTTTCATTATCTAATTATTATTGATGTATTTCAAATATATGAAATTATTATTGACCAAACCGCATAACTACATAACTCCTACACTACAAAAATTATTTATCAGTTTCTGCAGTCTTTAACTCTTCACCTTTTGCCCGATCTATTTTAGCGCCTTTTTTATCTTTTAATTTCTTTTTGACAATTGCTCTTTCGAAGTAGACTTCTGCAACTCTTGACTCCAGTTCAATAGTTTTATTAAAATCAAGCAGTGCTTCTTCAAACTTCTTTTCAGCCAGTCTTACTTTGCCTCTGTGGAAATATCCTTCCCAAACCGGGTATATCTCAATTATTCTAGTAAATTCTTTTTCTGCCTCAGCATAATTTTTAAGCTTAAATTGAACCATTCCTCTAATAAAAATTGCTTCCGGCTCTGTCTATCTTAATTTATATCTTTTGTAAATAAAATATAAAGAGTGTGTCTCAAAACATAGCTACTGGTTCTAGAAAGACATAACGGTCAGCGGTTAAATACAGGCCGGGTGTCATAGCGCTTTGTTGTCCGTTTATCCAAAAGATAGGCAAAAGCACCAACATTTGTAAACCCCCAGCCCCCGGCTTGTATTTACCGTTTGTTAGGTGTTAGGGCGAATATGTTTAGCAAAATGAATAGGTCTTTTTGTCCTGAATTCTTTCTTTTAAATCCAATTTAAGTAGCAGAAAGCCGAGAATGAAATATCGTGGTTTTCAGTATAATATTTGTCAATCATTCGATAATACGTTTCCAAATCTCTGTTGATTCAACGGCAAGAGTATCATTCTTCCAAACAGTAGTTTTTGTCCACATTTCTCCTTCTATCTTAGATTTAAATTCAACTGATTTGCCAACAGCGAAGGAATTACTATGGTATTTAATATGTTCGGTATAGGTATCACCCTCAAATGTGTATTCTCCGCCTCCTCCCCTAGTTTTGTTCTCACCTACTTGGTTTCCAAATGCAAAATGTTCTTTTGTAAGGATTTTTACAGTAGGATTTGCAAATTGGGTTGTCTCAATAGTAGTATCAGGATAAACATACTTTACGTAAGTAACTTCCCACGCACCTTGGTATGGGTTTTCCTTTGCATCCTTCTTAGGATTATTGCATGCAATAATAAGAATAGCTGCAATAGCTAAAATAAAATAGATAGTTTTTTTCATGATTTTGGGATTTAGTTATACAAAATACAAATATTTGATTTTGAACTATGGCCAGTTGAATTATTTTATTGTCTATCAATAACTACCAAAATTAAAACTAAGTTATTATTTAAGCAAGTTTATTTTAATGCTGACATAGTCATTTTAAATATATAGTATTACGGGCGACGCCTTACACCTAGAACTAGCAACAAGTAACCAGTAACCAGTCCAGTGTGCGG
>JAGLSB010000380.1 GCA_023135955.1 Bacteroidales bacterium
AATCGCTGGATAATTCTTATTGCATACCTAATGGGGCTTTCTATTGGAGTCCACCTTCTTAACCTACTAGCCATTCCGGCTATCGTTCTGGTGTATTATTTTAATAAATACAAAGTAAGCCGAGAAGGATTAGTAAAGGCAATTACCATATCTATACTTATTGTTGCGGTAATAATGTATGGGATTATTCTTGGTGCCGTTTTGGTTTCCACAAAATTTGAATTGCTTTTTGTAAATGTTTTTGGTCTTGGCTACAATTCCGGAATTATTGTTTATTTTCTCCTGATAATTGCCGGACTAGGATTTGGAATTTGGTTCACATACAGAAAAAGAAAAGTTCTTTGGAATTCTATTCTTACAGCTCTTGCAGTCATTTTAATTGGCTATTCATCATATGCCATGATTTTTGTTCGCTCTCTGGCTAATCCTCCAATGGATATGAATAATCCTGAGAATGCTTTCTCCCTTCATTCATATCTTAACAGGGAACAATATGGTGACAGACCTTTGATTTTGGGACATTATTTCACCGATGAGATTAAAAGAAGTAAGGAAGGTTATGCAATAATTGAAGAAAAAAAGCCGGTGTACAAAAAAGACAGTATTAATGAGAGGTACGAGCTTGCATATCGGAAACCAAAAGTAAAATATGAATCCAGAAAAAAACTCCTTCCAAGAATGTATAGTAATGAGCCTCATCATATTGATGCATACCGGCAATGGGGAGGAGTAAAAGAAGGCGAACAGGTAAATAAGATAAACGAACTCGGATTTTTTATCTCATATCAGCTTGGCCATATGTATTTCAGATATTTAATGTGGAATTTTGCCGGGAGGCAAAATGACACCCAGAGTCATGGCAGTCTTGTAAATGGAAACTGGATTAGCGGGATAAAATTTGTCGATGAAATGCGACTTGGAGATCAGGATCTTTTACCCGATAAATACAAACATGATAAATCCCGAAATACATATTATTTTCTTCCGTTTTTATTGGGATTGCTTGGCTTTCTTTTTCACTTATCTAAAGATGTAAGGAATTTTTGGGTGATAATGTTTTTGTTCTTTTTCACTGGAATTGCAATTGTTGTATACCTGAATCAGACACCTGTTCAGCCCAGAGAAAGGGATTATGCCTTTGCCGGATCATTTTATGCATTTACAATCTGGATCGGATTGGGGGTTCTTGCTATCTACGATTCTTTAAGAAAATATGCAAAAACAAACTTTTCTGCATTATTAATCGTTCTGCTAAGTCTTTTGCTTGTGCCGGGACTCATGGCAAAGGAAAATTGGGATGATCACGACAGATCAAACAGATACACAGCCCGCGATATTGCAAAAAATTATCTCTCATCGTGCGAGGAAAATGCCATTATATTTACTAATGGAGATAATGATACATATCCGCTTTGGTATGTTCAGGAAGTTGAAGGATTTAGAACTGATGTGCGGGTTGTAAATTTGATGCTGATAAATTCTGAATGGAATATTAGTCAGATGAAAACAAAATTTTATGAGTCGGAACCACTACCAATGAGTTTGCCAATGGAAATCTATCAGGAGGGCACGAATAACTCATTTTATGTATTAAAAGATCCCCGAAAATTGAAGCTGAAAACGCTTCTTGAAGGAGTACGGACAAAAAATAAATTGTTTTACCAGAAAACGGTAAGAGGGGATGAGGTGACAGTTATACCAACAAATAGATTGGTAATTCCCGTTGATAGTGCCCGGGTAGTAAATAACGGAACTGTTAATCCTGAGAATGCTGATAAAATTGTTGACGAAATTGACTGGGTAATATCTGAAGGTCAAAAAATAAAAGGGAATCTTGTAGAACTTGATATTCTCGGAAATTTTGATTGGGAAAGGCCCATATATTTTGTTGCAGGAGGAAATGACGGTGCGTTAAATCTTGAAGATTATTTTCAATTGGAGGGTTTGGCATATCGCCTGGTTCCTATTAAAACACCTGGAAGAAATTTTTTCAATTATGGTAGAATTGACCCTGAAATACTGCACGATAATCTCATGAATAAGTTTACCTGGGGCAATATGGAAAAAGAAGATGTGCATCTTGATTATTATAATAAAAGAACTTTTTCTGTAATTCAATTTAGAAAAAAATTCGTTCGTCTTGCTGAGGCATGGCTGGCAGAAGGAGATACTTTAAAAGCAGAACAGGTTTTGGATAGGTGTATGGAATTATCACCTAATTCTCGATTACCATACGACTATTATGTTTCGGGTCTGACTTATCCGGATGCTTCTGGCAAAATAATCAAGCAAACCGGAATTATTGAAGCTTATTACAAATGTGGTGCTATTGAGAAGGCCAATGAAATACTTCTTGAGTATTTAGAAATTTTGCAGCAGGATCTTCACTATTTCGAAGTCCTGAGTACACGCCTAAAGCCCAGATTTAACAGTGAATATTATCAGAGCAGAGGTGTGTTTGATGAATTACTGAATCTTGCTAAAAATTATGGACAGGAAGATTTGTTTGTTAATTAGGGGGCTGGTTATTGGTTGCTAGTTGCTGGTTTAACTCCTTTTCAGTCGTTGAGCTCGCTGGGCTCGGTTCTGGTTGCTAGTTTGGCACCACGACACCAGCACTCCCGATAGCTATCGGGAAGCACATCACCAAGATCCCGAGAGAATACTCTGGACTATACTGAAACAAGTTCAGCATGACTATGAAACAAGTTCAGCATAAATTCAACTAACATCTTTCGTTTCGTTACCTCACGAAAGCTGAGTTTCACTGAGCACCACCACACCATTAATACTCTCTTTCTTTCAGTTCAAAGGAAAACTTTCTAAGAACAGCTTTCCTTTCATCTTCAACATCAATATCCTCGAGTTTTTGAAGTGCAAGCCCGAAGTAATGATTTATTTTTTCAATAGTCAATTGTTTAATGGAGCATTTATCATATATTGACTTTACCGACTTAATTTTTTCATCCGGATCAAAGTTCTCCTGTGCCAGTATCTCAAGTAAATGTGTTTTGTCTTCTGCAGATGAATTATTGAGTGCAGTAATCATCAGGAAGGTTTTTTTGTTAGTAAGAATGTCGTTACCAACTTTTTTTCCAAAAGTTCCGGTATCTCCGTATGAATCAAGAAGGTCGTCCTGTAGCTGAAAGGCCAAACCAAGATTCAATCCAAAATCGTATAATTCTTTCGAGGATTTCAATTCTGCTCCTCCTGCGAGAGCACCTATTTCAAGACTCGCTGCTATTAGAACAGATGTTTTTAACCTTATCATTTCAAGATATTCGGGAATGCTCACATCTAATCGGTTTTCAAAATCCATATCAAGCATTTGTCCTTCACAAACTTCAATTGCTGTTCGATTAAAAGTGCTGAGAATATCATTTAAAAGAGGGGAATCTGATTTTGCAATAAACTGTCCGGCAAGAATCGACATCACATCTCCTGAAAGAATGGATATGTTAGGACTCCATTTATTATGAACAGTTTCTTTTCCGCGCCTTATCTCAGAATTATCCATCAAATCATCATGCAGAAGAGTGAAGTTATGAAAAATCTCTATTCCGATAGCAGGATCAATGGCAGATTTAATATTATCTGAAAACATATTCGCTCCCAAAAGAACAAGGGCAGGCCTGATTCTTTTTCCGCCAAGCTCAAGGATATATTTCACCGGATCATATAAGCTTCGTGGCTTATCTGGCAGATTGATATTCTCAATCTCTTTTTTTATTCTAATTTGCGCGTCTTTCAGACTAAGCATTTCACCAAAATGTTTTAATAGAAATTTAATATTCTGATAGAATCTGATAGCGAAAAAAAAGCATCTAATTCAAATCCTCTTAGCTCTTCGAAAGTAGCATATATTAAAGGAATTTGCAAAATAATTAGAACCGGTAAATGAAGTCTGGGTCAACGCATATTAAATCTGTAGATTTTTAAGGAAGCAATAATTATTCATCTAAAATTGGGTATTAACTAATGAAACTTCCTTTTTTTTGCTTCTTTTTCAGGAATATTTAGTTTATGTTATTGTTCTATTTGCACTGAAAGGGGCACACCTGTTTAAGATATTTAAATGCGTTGATCCTGGAAATGATTTGGTATAATGTTTGAAATAGAATTGATAAGATGTAAAGGGTTGCTGGGAGCTGGTTACTGGGAAAGAATATACCAAGATCCAGACTAGTAACCAGCAACCAGTCCAGTG
>JAGLSB010000381.1 GCA_023135955.1 Bacteroidales bacterium
GTGCAGTGTTATTTACCGATTAGATCTCACCAGTTCAATGATTGTTTCATTATCTATTACCTTCTCAAAAACAAAAGCTCGATGGTCATTGATAAACTTTAAAATATTTTCAATCCAACTTTTAATATCAAACTCGGTGTGGACAAAATTTTCAATACTGTTTTTGGGGAATAATGGAGCTATTTTTTTAACAAAATCATTGAAGTGTTTCTCAACTTCATTTGATTTTAATATTGAGCCTGAAGTATCTAATATAATACTATTCTTGAATTCAATATAATGACGAATTACTTTTATTGATATGGTTTTATTAATACTCCATTCCTTATCTTGAATCCCATTCAAAAACTTTTCAAAAGTCTGTTTTGAACGGTGATATTCATTTCTAAGAGTACTGTTTCTTCTATTTCTTAAGCAAATTTCAAATTGACCTTGTAAATAGTGATTAAACTCAGAATAATCTTTTTCAAAAAGAGAAATCAATTCTTGTGTAGATAGAGTTGCCATTGCCTCAGAAAACCGTTCATCACGAGGAACAGTTTTTTTGGGTTTGGGTTCTTCCTCTGCTTTTTCAGGAATTGGTAACGAAAAATCTTTAAAGTTAAGCCCGCCATCAATTAAAGACTGCGATATACTTTTTAAATTATCAAGTTGTTCTGTTTCAACGACTGAATAATATTTTAGAGTATCGACTATTGTACCTATAAGAGTAGTATCTTTTAAGTGAATGGCTTTTTCGAATGCCTTAGTAGCTAAGGATAAGTAATGATTATCCCATGCACTACTCATGCTCCATCTCGGCATTGTTTTAACTATGCTAAAAAGAAGAAAAAGTTCATCCGAGGTCGCAGATTGCATCAATGGTTCAAGTATTCTGTCCATGGCTTCCTCTCGACCAAGATGTTTCTCATCTTTCTCAAAAAGAATGAAGGCCAGTTGCGGATAATACTTTATTGTAAATGAGACTAGGTCAGATAAACAAATATGATGCATTCTTCCATTTCCTGCATCAGACAGTAAATCTTGAATATGAAACACCTCCGATAGACGCTCTAATGTTTTATCGGGCTCTAACTCATGAATTAATTCTAAGGGAGAGGTTATATATGATGCTTGATAATCCTTTCTATGAGAAACGCCAAATGCAAGTTCAATTAGTTGATTATAATTCCGTTTAAAATCTTCTTTAAAACCACATTCACCATAACTTTCAGATACGGCAGCAATATATTCTAGCAAAGTTGAAGTTTCTTCTTCATTTCTCGCAAGTTTTTCAGAATGGGTAATTAACCTGTGAATTACTTCATCAAGATTTCTATCTCTTTTACTATTCAGCTCTTTTGCAATCGCAAGTGCAATATTGTAATGTCTATAACCATCGTTTCCAGATTCTAATGAAAACCAGTAATCAACTATTTCTATCAAACAACTATTTGAAAGAATTATTTTGGCAATATTAAATATGTTTGAATATAATGATTTAATACTTGATGAAATAAAAATACCATCATTGTCCATATCAAATAAACCTCGATGCATTCTTCGATAATCTGGTTCATGTGGAACATACAATTCTTTTATTGCGCCCTTTATTAATTCCTTTTTACTTGTCTCATTAGGCTCCTGCTCATTACATTTATACCATAACTCAGAAAGAATAAGTACAGAATTATAAAAATGTTTTGGTATAAGAGGTAATGCCGAAACTCTTAAAAGTAAAGTATTTATAATTTCTGGTTGAAAAATCCAAACTGGTTTTAAAAATTCAAATAGATTAAGGATATCATTATGTATGTGATAATTAATCCTTTCGTTTTGAATAACTTTCTCATGCAATGTTGGTATTGAAATATCTCTTTTGGGAAATAATTCTAAAACTTCGTCTTTATTTAAATAATCAGAGCAATAAGATATAAGTTTAAAATATTTTTTATCGGAAACTAACGTAAAATCAAGTTGCTGAATATAATCTACACCAGCCTTTTTTTCATAAGGTAAAAACAACTTTACTAGTGCAAATAAAACCCTATTTACTAACTTCTTATCTGTTTTTAGCTCTTCCGTTAATTTTAGTAGTTCTTTTGTTTTTTTACATTCAAGAAGTGTATCAATTATTTTAGCTTTAATTTTGAAGTTGGTTTTAGCATTCTCTTTTTCAGAATAATTTTCCTTGTGATAATCAACTCGATGTTCATCAGTCATAACCCACTTTATACCATCAATATCATTAAGAATCTCAACAATATTATTACTCACTAATGCTTTTGCCTTAAATATAGTTGT
>JAGLSB010000382.1 GCA_023135955.1 Bacteroidales bacterium
AAAAATCCATTCGAAAAATATTATAGTTCAGCGAGAAGGATTGGATGATAGATTTCCAGGACTTCCTGCAATTGAAAGCAGCTATCGATACGATCTTGCTCTTCACGAACTGGTAAAAGATGAAGATGAAGATATTGCGACTGAAATTATACGACAATCCAGCGGTGGATATAATCTTGATGAAGCTCAGATAAATTTGCGTTTTTCTAATAAAATTAAGGACAAGGGAGCTAAAGAATATAAGGAATTCAAAGAAGCAAAGAGACATCAGGATGAGAGTGAACGAATACAAAAAGGCCTCCAAAAAGAAGAAGAAAAACTGAATGATTTATATGAAAAATCTGATAAAGCAAAAGAAGCCCTAGGCTTAAAGGATTTATATGAAAAGCTAAGCGCATATCTTCAGTCAAAGATTACATTCAATCTCGTTTCCAAAAAATATCATAATTATCCCGCGGTAATGAACAAACTTAGCGGAAATGAATATACTGATATTAAAGGATTTCAAAATGAAATAGATGAAACAGACAAAGGGATAGAGAATGCTAAAAATAAAATAAATGAATATGATGAAAAACAGTCAAAATTAGATTTACCGAAGGATGGTGTAAGTGACGATAAAATAAATGAATTAAATGAAAGAATAGAGAGAATAAGTGATCATTTACGGAATATAAATGATACAGAGCATAAGATTGAAGAACTCAAAACAAAGGAGATTGAAGCTCTGAAAAGCATTGACGAATCAATAAATCCGGAAAAATGGGATGGGCTGAATCTTAAAAATCTTAGTGGATTGGATCAGTTTCTTCAATCTGCTCATAAAACCAGAAGCGAAAAACAATTCCTGGAAACAGAAATTAATGAGTTAAAGAAAGAAATTACTGAAAAGAACTTGAATGCCGAAGTATTGAATGAGGGAATCAGAAGTTTAAGTTTTTGGTTACAAGAACAAACCAGTACATCAGGGATCTCAAAATGGTGGACAATTGCTTTGGCTTTAGTAAGTGTTCTAACAGCAATACTCATATTTTTTATAGGTTGGCCGGGACTTATAGGCATCGCTTTTATAATAATTCTTGTTGCTTTGCCTTATTGGACTAAATCAGGCACTGATAATAATATTCGCAAGAATGATTATAACAAAACAAGCCTTCCCCAACCCAAAATATGGAGCATTAAAGGCGTAAATGAAAAACTGAATGAAATTATCAATGAATTAAATGAAGTAAAATGGCAAGCTAAAATCAATCAAAAAATTGACAACTACACTCTTGAAATTGAAAATTTACAGCCTCAACTGAATAAGATAAATGAAACTCGCGATACATGGCTGAAAGATATAAATGCCTTGCCTGAACTGCCTTCAACCGATCTGAAAAATTACACGGAATTATATTGGTTTTTAGATAAAGTAAACAAATGGCAGACTGCCCATACAAAGTATAAAGTTTCAATTGGTGAAAAGAATCAGTTTTCAAATAGTCTTAGTGAGGATCTGGAAAAACTCAATCAGCTTTTTAACAGCTTCAATTGTCAAAAAGCTAAAGATGATATTGAAGCAAAATCTATTTTCAACAAGCTGAAGAAAAGTGAGAATATAAGACGCGAAGCTTTAGCAGAAATTAAACGTTTAAAAACCAAGATTGATGAGGATAATGGCAAAAAGGATTCTTTTCTAAAGAAGATTGAAGAGATTTATAAAATTCTGAATATTTCAATTGGAGAGAAAGAGGAAATTAGGAAGCTTATTGAAAGATTAGAGGAATATAAAGAGACAAAAGAAGCATATCAGGTAGCAAGAAGATTTATGGATGAAAAAGAAAGTCTATTAACTGCTCACTCATTGTACGCTAAAAACAAAGAAAAAATCACTTCAATAAGTTTGGATCAGGCGGAGATTTTAATGAAAGAGTTTGAGGATGATGCAAGTAAATCTGAATTAATAAACAGCAAGATTACTGAAATACAAACAAATATAAATAATGCAAAAGGAAGTCATTTACTAGAAGATGCAATATCCAGGCAGGATGAATCACTCAATAATCTTGAGCAATTGTATGAGGAAAATTTGTCTTCCCTCACAGGCAATTTAATCATCAACCAACTTAAGGAAAAATCCAGAAAACAGAATCAACCTAAAGTATTAATCCGGGCAAATGAACTATTTAATAATATAACAAGCGGTAGATATCATCTTTTAATTGAGGATAAAAACACATCTGCATTAAGAGCCTATGATAATGTATTAAAACTCGGACAGGATTTAAGTGAATTATCTACAGGGACACGCATTCAATTATTGTTATCTGTTCGTATTGCTTTTATTGAAATGCAGGAAGGCATTATTAAGCTGCCTATATTGGCCGATGAATTATTAGCAAATAGCGATGATATCAGAGCAAAGGCAATTATTGAAGCATTAATTAAAATCAGCAAAGAAGGCCGACAAGTTTTTTACTTCACTGCACAAGCCGATGAAGTCTCAAAATGGAAATCATACCTAAACAATGATAAGGATATTTCTTTCAAAATTTTTGAACTGACAGGTGGGAAAAATGAAACGCTAACACATAAAAATGATAAGGTAGAATTCTCCGCTCTTAATATTATTCAGGATATTCCTTTAGCGAAAAATAAAAGTCATGAGGAATATGGTGAAATTCTTCATGTACCCACATTCAATATT
>JAGLSB010000383.1 GCA_023135955.1 Bacteroidales bacterium
GCCTCCCAAGTCCGCGACAGCGGACGCCTCCCTACTACTACTTCTTCTTCTTCAAAATCTTAATCTTAATAATCTCCTTCTTAGTATCCAGCCCAACAGAAAGAGTATCTCCCTCACTTACATCTGCTTTAATAATCGCCTCTGCCATTGGATCTTCCAGATATTTTTGAATTGCTCGTTTGAGAGGACGTGCACCAAACTGTATGTCATAGCCTTTATCAATGATAAAATCTTTTGCAACAGCACTAATTTTAACCTGGTAACCAAGTCCGTGAATTCTCTCATACAATCCTTTGAGTTCGATATCAATAATTTTGTAAATATCTTCTTTTGTCAGAGTATTAAATAGAATTACATCATCAACCCGATTTAGGAATTCGGGTGCAAATGTACGTTTTAAAGCCTTTTGAATAACTCCTTTAACATTCTCATTTACTCTTTCCTGTCTGTTTGCAGTATTAAAACCAACTCCAGTTCCAAAATCCTTAAGTTCCCTGGAACCAATATTGGATGTCATGATTACAATAGTATTCCTGAAATCTACACGTCTTCCAAGGCTGTCTGTTAGCTGTCCTTCGTCCATAACCTGCAGCAGAATATGATAAACATCGGGATGTGCTTTTTCAATCTCATCTAAAAGCACAACAGAGTATGGTTTTCTCCTGATTTTCTCAGTTAATTGTCCACCTTCTTCGTAACCAATATATCCCGGAGGAGCTCCAACCAATCTTGATACAGAGAATTTTTCCATGTATTCGCTCATGTCGATGCGAATAAGGTTATCAACCGAATCGAATAGATACTGAGCCAGAACTTTGGCCAATTGAGTCTTTCCTACACCTGTTGGTCCAAGAAAAATAAAGCTGCCAATTGGTTTATTAGGATCTTTAAGTCCTGCACGATTACGCTGAATTGATTTAACTATTTTTCCAATAGCTTCGTCTTGTCCAACTACATTGTCTTTCATTTCTTCACCCATTTTCAAAAGACGAGTTCCTTCAGCCTGTGCAATTCTTTGAACAGGAACTCCTGTCATCATTGCCACTACTTCAGCAACTTTTTCAGCATCAACTGTTTCCCTGTTTTTCGAAAGTTCCCTTTCCCATTTTACTTTCTCCTGCTCTAATCCTTCAAGAAATTCTTTTTCCTTATCTCTAAAACTTGCAGCTCTCTCAAAATTTTGATTCTTAACAGCTTTTATTTTTTCACCTTTAATTTCTTCAATTCCTTCTTCAAGTTGTACAATACGCTGTGGGACAACAATATTAGATATATGTACGCGCGATCCAGATTCGTCCAAAGCATCAATTGCTTTGTCTGGAAGATGTCTATCAGAAATATACCGTTGAGTTAGCTTTACACAAGCTTCCAGAGCTTCAGCAGTATAGCTAACATTATGATGCTCTTCATATCTTTCTTTAATATTACTAAGAATCTCAAGAGTTTCATCCGCATCAGTCGGTTCAACCATAATCTTCTGAAACCTTCTTTCGAGAGCTCCGTCTTTTTCAATATATTGACGGTATTCATCAAGTGTAGTTGCTCCTATACATTGGATATCACCACGTGCCAGAGAGGGTTTAAGCATATTGGCGGCATCTAGAGATCCTGTAGCTCCACCAGCACCTACAATGGTATGAATCTCATCAATAAATAAAATTATATTATCATTTTTCGCTAGTTCATTCAATATGGCTTTCATTCTTTCCTCAAACTGACCTCTGTATTTTGTTCCAGCCACTATTGATGCCAAATCGAGCGTAACCACTCGCTTATCAAATAAAATCCTCGAAACTTTACGTTGGATTATCCTATTAGCAAGTCCTTCTGCAATAGCTGATTTCCCAACACCCGGCTCTCCAATTAATATCGGATTGTTTTTCTTTCTGCGACTGAGAATCTGAGCCAGTCTTTCAATTTCAATTTCTCTGCCAACCACAGGATCAAGGCGATCTTCCTCTGCAGCCTTTGTGAGATCAATACCAAAATTATCGAGGACAGGAGTATCTGATGATTTTCCTTGTTGTGGTATTCCTCCACCCGGTTTTCCACCTGTTCCGAAAGAACCTTTTGCTTCATCATCCTCATCACCTGGAAAATCTGCTTTATTTTCAATTTCCTGAGACTCTATATGAGATCGTACATTGTTATACATTATGTTTTTTTCACTTAATGTTTGAGTAACAAAATTATTCTCATCTTTTAAAATCGCAAGTAATAGATGACCAGTATCAATTGTGCTGTCCTTCATAGATCTTGCTTCAAGATAAATGAGTTTCAAAATTCTTTCCGTTCCTTTTAAAAGAGGCAAATTATCTATATCTGTAATATGTGGTATTTCACCTTTTCGAACAAAATCCTCTATACCTTTTTTCAAATCATATAGCTCTGCACCCATCAATAACAGTACATCAATAGCAATTCCTTCACCATCTCTTAATATTCCAAGAAAAAGATGTTCAATACCCAAATGAGTATTGCCCAGACGAACTGCTTCTTCCTTGCTATAACTTAAAACATCTCTTATTCTTTGTGAAAATTTAGCATCCATATCGAAAACTTTTTATCTGATTTTTAGTATTACAAAATTAATTTTCCTGAAAATTTAATTAAAAAACCTCTATTCTTCTTATTTACAGGACTATACATCACAAACATTCATGATATTTATATGATACAACTATTAATGAAAATAGTAATTATTTATATCAGTGAAAGTATGTATTTGCATACAAATATAGTAATAAAACAAATTACTATTATAAACAGTTTAATGTTGATAAAAATGCCGCTAAAATACCCTGTTTAATTAAGAAATGATTACTTTCGTGGGTCAGTATAAATTATGTTTTTTATGACTGGAATTTTAACTTAATTTTATTAATAAGAAATCGAAAATGGCAGAAGGAGAAAAGATAATAAAAATTAATATTGAAGAGGAGATGAAATCAGCCTACATTGATTATTCAATGTCGGTTATTGTTTCTCGTGCGTTACCCGATGTTCGGGATGGATTGAAACCAGTTCACAGACGTGTTTTATATGGCATGCAGGATTTAGGTCTTGCTGCAAATCGAGGCTTTAAGAAATCAGCCAGGATAGTAGGAGAGGTGCTAGGTAAATATCATCCCCATGGTGATACATCCG
>JAGLSB010000384.1 GCA_023135955.1 Bacteroidales bacterium
AGATCATTGTAAGGCCATCATCTTCTGGTATTAATTGAGCCTCAGTAACTCGTAGTTCGGTTAGGTAGCCACTCTCTACAAGCACCCGAAAAAAATTCAACATTCCAGCTTTTTTCATTCGCGCATCATCCGGACTGATCATCAATCCGCTTGGTTTGTGGATTACCTTGCTGAAATGATGACTTTTACCGTTTTTGTTGTTGATATCACAATTAAGAATACCCGATAGCTGTTCCATAGAAAACTCCATTTCCTTTTTTTCATCATCCCAGATACATGTTGGCTGGCTATTTCCACTGAGAACGTTTAAAAACAATATCAACAGTAAGATGGGTGCTTTTTTGGATTTTCTTTTAGTCATAGCTAATATTTTTATTGTTTTAAAACTCTATCAACAATTAGAACCGTACCGCTGCCTAATGAAGGGCAGGCAATTCATTATTTCTTATGGATTCCGGTTCATTGCTTTCCGGCAACAGCTTTTTCAGCCGTTTTTTTACATCCTCATACTCCGGATCGTTAATAAGGTTTGTCCATTCCATTGAATCCTTCTGATGGTCATAAAGTTGCTCGACTTCTTTACTTTTATGATTTATATAACTGTATCTTCCGTCAAAGATGCGATGATTCCCAAATCCCATTGTTGTGAGTGTTGGAAAATTCCAGTCCATATCAGGATTACGGAGTAATTCTGCAAAGCTGTGCCCGTCGTTTTTAGGATTTGCCGGCAGCTCACAAAGTTCAAGTAGGGTTGGGTACATGTCGATTAAATTCACCACCCCATAACATTTTTTGTTATTTGGAGTCACACCGGGTACTTTAACCATCATCGGTACACGGCTTGATTCCTGCCACAGTTCTGTTTTTCCATATCGCATTTTTTCACCCAAATGCCATCCATGGTCTCCCCAAAGCACAACGATTGTATTGTTGGCATACTTGCTGTTTTTTAGGCCATCCAGCAAAACACCAATACAATCATCAACAAAAGTTATCGTTGCTAAATATGCACGTACGGCTTCTTTATGTCTCCCATATTTTTCGACCCGACGCCATGTATCCTGAGGCTTATAAGCTTGTTTCCCGTTTTTATCCAGGATGTCTCCCAGATCATCGGGGATCGTTTCGGGCAACTCAATTTCATCCAATGGATACATATCGAAATATTTTTGAGGCACATACCATGTAAGATGAGGTTTACTTATTCCTAATGCCATAAAAAATGGTTTTTCAAAATCGCGGTTTTGAAATTGATCTGCTGCCCATTTCGCAGTCCTATAATCCTTCATTTGAGTCTCATCGTTCTCACTTGTTGGTCCCCAGTCAAAAGCCCTGTAATGGTATGAAGATGGACTTTCATCTTCCAGATTTGGAAGTCCGTTTACCGGCAGTTCATTGCTTAAAGGCCCTAATCCTCCAAGCGTTTTGTAATATTCATCAAAAGCCCATTGACCATGATCATCATCTTTGTCCTTATACCTGTGTTTATGAAATATCTTACCCATGGTAAGTGATGTATAACCGTTCTGGCTGAAATATTCGGGCAAGGTTACCAGATCTTTTGCCTTTGGAGAATATTTCAAATTGTTCCGGTTTCCGTAAACTCCGGTTTTATGAGCATGCACGCCAGTTAGTAAAGCCGATCGTGAAGGACCACAAACCGTAGCGGGAGCAACTGCTTTGTACATCACCATTCCGCCTTCAGCATTGAATTTATCGAGGTTGGGAGTTTTTACCTGTGGATTTCCACCCATGCAACCCACCCAATCGTTCAGGTCGTCTATTGCAATAAAAAGCACATTTGGTTTATCTCCATTTTTTATATCAGAACCTGTATTTTTTAAAACAGCCAGGTTATTACTTCCATCGGTTAAGATTGGTTGATATGTATCCGGTTTTGTTTTTCCGTAAGTTACCAAACAAAATGAAAGATTTAACACCTTGAATACGAAAAATGATATGTATTTGGTATGGTGCATCTTTTTAAATGTAAATGTTTTGTTCATGTTTTTTCAAGATAATTATTTTTAAATAATTGAAAACCTTTTGTTATGATTTGTCAAATAAATTAATCATTTAATACTTAGCTTGCAGTTCATTTTTTAACCATTCTAGTTCCGCTTGTACTTCTTTAAAAACCTTTTTCCAGTGAAAGTATTTATCCTTATTACGATTGTAGTGTTGTAAGGGAACCACTTTGTACATGTCAGAAGTTTGAAGAGAAACTTTTTCCCAACATTTGGTTGCTTTTTCGAGATAAGTTACTGCCTGTGCATGGTAATCCGATTCACAAGTACTTTCAAACTGCCTGTAAGCCACAGCAGAACGTAATTTATAAGCAAAATACAAACCTAGGTTGGCCCATGTGAGTATATCAGTTTTTTCGTACTGTAGGTCAATATTGCCGGCTGTTTCTATATGAGAAACCATTTCTATTGCACGTATGCAAAACGATTCAATTGAATCGGCCATTTCGTGAGGAGTAATTTTACTTGAAATCGTAACATCGTTTTCCAATGAATTGACATATTCTTTAACACTCATCAAAACCGTATCCATGGGTACTTTTTCGGCTATTTGTTTAAGTGAAATTATTGCAGTGGTATCTTGTTCTCCCATTATACTTATCATACCTTCACTATACAATGAGTAATCCCA
>JAGLSB010000385.1 GCA_023135955.1 Bacteroidales bacterium
GATAGCTATCGGGAGTGCTGGTGTGCTGGTGTGGTGGTTACGTGTGAAACTAAATGATTTGAGTTTTTCTTTTGAAGGGAAAATCTTTTCCTCCCCTGGGGGGAGGTTAGGAGGGGGTCGAGTGTTCTGATTTAGTATTATTTTAATATTGCTGACCATATTTAATTATTTAGTATTCCTATATTTCTCTCCTTCAACTTCATTATTCTCAATAATTTATTCTCATTCTTCTTTCTTCCACCAGTACATCGCCGCCCTAAGATCCCGAGAGAATACTCGGGACTAGTTCAACTAACATCTTTCGGTTCGTAAACTCCCGAAAGCTGAGTTTCACTTAGCACTATCACACCACCCTACATATCTTTAAACGGATTAGGCCCTATCAATTCAATCTCCTCCACATAATCATCTATTAATCCGGGTATCTTATTATAATCGGTAATTTCTACAAATTCAGTCCTGATTCTCTCTGGTTCCAACATCATTGTTTCAAGTCCTTCCTGGATATTCTCGCCTCTTGTTTCCGTAAGTTCACTTCCATGAATGAAATGACATTGATAGTCGTCTCCCGGCTTGCAGCCAATCTGAAGAATTCCATCGTATCCTTTTGAAAGCGCATCCATTACCCATACTTTATTCACAGATCCAAGGCAGCGGACAGGAATAATCCTTACAAAAGGACTGTATTTAAGTCCCTTGTTTGCAGCCATATCGAAAGCCGGATAAGCATCATTTTCACATACAAAAGCAAGTATTCTCGGTTTCTCTTCAAATTCATCCGGTATATGAACAGATTTTATCATTGCCGAGACCGAATTGATGGAGTAATCGGCGAAGCTTATCACTCTTTCAGGACAAGAACCTACACAAATTCCGCAGCGTCGGCAACGATTAGGATTAAGGATAGGGGTTCCTTTTTCATTTTCATCATAAGATCCGAAAGGACATTCTTCTGTGCACCTTTTACAATCTGTGCATCGATCGAGATATAGTTCCGGATATGATTTATCGCCTGATCTGGGATGAACAGCTTCTCCGCGTTTAGCAGATTCAATATTCTGAATAGCTTTAAGTATGGCTCCTCCGGCATCTTCCATAGAAGAAGGTATATCCATTGGAGCTCTCAAACCTCCGGCTGCATATATTCCTGTTCTTCTTGTTTCATATGGAAAACAAATAAAATGGGAATCTGAAAATTCATACTTAAGTTGCGGTAGCCCTTTTCCTTGTCTGTATGCCAGATTTAAATCTTCTGTTCCATTCGGAGTCATACCCGTGGCGAGAACAATCATATCCACACTTATTCCAATATCCTCTCCCATTGGAGTATCCTTAACCTTTACCAGTAGACGGTTATTATCTTCCTCTATAGTATCAATTTCTCCTTTCGTAAGAAATAATCTGTCATCTTTCTGCGATTCTCTGTAAAAGTTCTCATACATTCCCAAGGTCCTGATGTCCTTATAAATGATAAATACAGAAGATTCAGGACTCAATTCTCTGATATATTGTGCTTGTTTGAGAGAGGTGCCACAACATACATTAGAGCAGTAGGGAAGGTGATCTTTATCTCTGGAACCGGCGCACTGGATAAATAATATATTCTCTGGCAAACTTAGTTTTTCGGAGCTTCTAACCAGCTCTTCAAATTCAGGAGATGACTTTATATTGGGAAACTTTCCATATCCAAGATGAGACAAATTGTTTGGATCATATGGTTTCCATCCTATGGAAGCTACTATAGCTCCAATATTTAATATTTCGCAAGTACCGTTTTGAAGGACAACTTTAAAATCGCCGGGTTGACCTGAAATGCTCTTAATAATTGTTGAATGATGAACCTGAATATTTTTGTGATTCTTTATTTGAGCAATTTTATCATGAACCACTGGTTCTGCAAGTTTCAGGTAAGGAGGTTCCCAAGGAATTTGTTTATGAAGTTTTGCTGAATAGCCACCAAGAGAGGCTTCTTTTTCTATTATATGAACCTTATATCCTGCTTTTGCTCCTTCAATTGCAGCTGTTATCCCGGTAATTCCTCCACCAACAACCAGAATTTCGGAACTGATATTCTCAGAAATATATGGCTCCGGAAGATTAATACTTTTTACTTTTTCAAGCCCCATTCTAATATAATCCTCAGCTGCCATGAGAGTATCTTCATGCATTGCTTCTTGGGTCCAGGCTACTTGTTCTCTAATATTAACTCTTTCTAAAAGAATTTCATCCTTAAAATCGAAAACATTTGTTTTTATTCTTGGTGAACAGGCTGCAATAATAACAGAATCGAGTTTTTCAGTATCAATATCTTTATTGATCAGATTTAGTCCTTCAGGAGAACATAAGGATGAATGATTTTTGCATGAAAGAATTTTATCATCTCCAGAACCAAGCTCCATAAGTTTATCAACATCGACGGCTTTTCCGATGTCGCAACCCGAGCAGATATATAAACCAATTCTGTTTGCCAATTTCTGATCTTTTTAAATTTGTATTGCTTTTAAAGCCGCCGCTGTAGCATCTTTCACCGAAGCGGAAACATCCATGGGTTTTTTACTGCAGGCAATTGGATGGATACCCTCCAGCTGATTATTCAAAATAAACCCTGATTCATTTTTATTTAAACTGAATTCTGGAGATGTAGGCACAATACCCGTAGCCAGTACAACCAGTTCAGCTTTATGTTTTACTTTTTTACCAGATAAAATATCTTCAGCTTCAACGATAAGATCACCGTTTTCTTCTTCCGATATTGCCCCAACTTTTCCTTTAATGAGTTCAATATTTTTATTGTTTTTAACCTTATTAAGGAAATCTTCATTTCTGCCAGACACCCTAAGATCGATATAGAAAATCTTGATTATAGTGTCGGGATACAATTCCTGCATATTAAGGGCATGCTTTAGGGAAGCCGAGCAGCAAACTGCGGAACAGTATGGAAGATGGTTTTCATCTCTTGAGCCAGCACATTGAACGAAAGCTATCTCTTTTGGAATTTTCTTGTCTGAAATTCGCTCCACTTTTCCTTTTCCGGGACCTCCGGGGGCAAGCATACGTTCAAATTCAACGTTTGTTACCACATTTGAGAAATTTGAATAGTGCAGGTTATCAATGAGGGAAGCATCATAGTTTTCCCATCCTGTAGCTACAATTATTGAAGCAGCATTTATAGTAAAAACATTTTCTTTTATAGAGAAATCTATGGCATTGTAATCGCATACATCTACGCAGGCATTGCATTTTTCCTTTTTGCAATAATTTTCGTCTATTGTAAATTTTGCAGGAAAAGCCATATCGTGAGGTAGATATATTGCTTTTGTATTGCTCAGGTTTTGGTTGAATTCGTCGGGTCTTTCCACTGGGCAAACATCAATGCATTTTCCACAAGCGGTACAACTGTCTTTCACAAATTGTGATGAAGTTCTCAAACTGGCTGTAAAATCTCCTTTCTCACCCACTACTTTTTCAACAACAGTATTAGTATAATATTTTATTCTGTGGTTATTTTTAATTCTCCGGAAATTGATTTCGAGTCCGCAGGCCGGTGGACATAGTTTTGGAAAATAGTTATTCATTTTGATAACATTCCCGCCCAAATATGATTCTTTTTCAATAAGAATCACTTCATGACCTACCTCTGCAATTTCAACAGCAGTAGTTATTCCGGCCATGCCGGCACCAATGATTATTATTGGTTTACGATTTTCCATTAGTAATTTTCTTGTAAAGATGATAGCTAATGTACATCTCTCTTTATCATCTCCCATTCACCAGTTTCAGGATCCCATTTACAGTTTGTAAATACTTCCCAGTCTTCTTTAATCTCAGGGAAATCGGTACGGAAATAATATCCCGGCCATCTTGTTTCTTCTCTGAATAAGATTGTCCTGATATGCGATTCAGCCTGCCACATACGATGAACATTTTCCCAGCAACGCATTAACTCGTTTAGATCGGAAGCTGCAAGTTTCTCAGAATCTTCTTTCATATACTCGAGATATTCAAGTCCTTTCTCGAGTAAAGCCTTCGAAGTTTTAAATCCTACAGCTGCACCACCTGCATATTCATCCATGATTTTCTGTAAGCGGAACATGAACATTTTTGGTTTTATAAAATTAGGATTAACATCTTCATCGTTGGCGTAATCCTTATGCTCTTCAAATGTTTGTAAAGGACGAAGAATATTTGCTTTTAATTCCTCTATTTTTTCTGCAGAAATTTCTGGTAAATCCGGGTTGTCAACGATAAATGCCAGAGCTGATTTACCTGATATTCTTCCTTCAGTAAATGACCCTGAAGAGAATTTGTGAGAGGAAGCTCCGGATGCATCCCCTGCGGCAAATAGTCCTTTAACTGTAGTCATATTGCCATATCCCCAATGATAACCTTCAGGAGCAAGATCGGATGGGCCGCTAACCCAGGCTCCGGAAGCACCGGAATGGGAACTGATGAAATATGGTTCGCAGGCAGATATTTCAGAAGGTGTTTCTTCAGGCATAATATTGTGAGATGCCCAGTTTAAAGCCTGACTTATGGTCATATCCAGGAAGTCTTCCCAGGCCTCAGATTCAAGTTCTTTTAATTTTCTTTTAGCTTCTTTTTCGTCGGGAATATTTGCAGCCAGTTCACGAATGGCATCATCAGTTTTCATATAGATTGGACCATTTCCTTCTTCCACTTCCTTTAACATTAGGTAGTTTCTAAGATTGGATGGAGTTGGCTTTGCTTGTCCATATTCTCCCCATTTTTTCAATTCATCTGCTCTGGTAACCATATAATCTTCACCTTTTGCATTCACTGCTTTGGCTTTAAACAATAAGAACCATGCTCCAACCGGTCCATATGAGTCTTTAAATCGTATAGGTACAAAACGGACTTCCTGGCAGGTCATTTCGGCGCCCGATTTCATTGTGAAGTAGGCGCTGGCACCGGAATTAAAAGGTGGATACCATGAACGGCCCATTCCTTCTCCAACAGAACGAGGACGGAATACATGGACAGCACCACCCATTACATCGAGGACAGCTTTAGCTTTGAAGATATAGAATTTCTTTTCGCGTACACTGAATCCTGCAGCTCCAATACAACGGTCTCCATCCATTATAGGTTCAGTAATGAATATTCTTTCGTAATACTCCCCATTATCTCCAAGATCTTTGAGAGCATTTTTTGCAGCTTCAGAGACAATATTTTTATAGGATTCGCCGTGTATCATTACCTGCCATCTTCCTTCGTTGACATAATTTCCTTCATCATCCTTCCAGATTGGTAATCCCCATTTTTCAAACAGATGAACACTGGAATCGACGTGTCGTGCAATGTTTGCCACCAGGTCAGCCCTTGCAATACCCATCAGATCATTTTTGACATAGCTAACATAATCATCAATAGTATTATTTCCTTTTGCCAGACCCATATATAGATTTATGGCTGAAAGTCCCATTGCAACAGCACCACTTCTTTCCATAGCTGCTTTGTCCACAACTGTAACTTTCAAATTATGTTTCTTTGCCCAGTGAGAAGCTTCATAAGCTGCTCCACAGGCTGCCATTCCACCACCCAGGATTAATAAATCAGTTTCTATTGTTATGGTTTCAAAATTGTCGATATTCATTCTTTGATATTTAATATTCTTTAAAAATTAGAATCTTATATAGCTTTTGTTAGAAGATAAAATATGAAGATCAGCCTTCATAAAGATCTGTACCTATTGAACCCGGCTCTGTTCTTAGGAGCTGACTTTTCAAATCGTCGGTTTCTGTCTCAAATCCGGCATCAGGTTCAATACTTCCTTCCGGTGTTGTACGTATTGGAAATTTGAATCTTTTAATCTTTTTATTTCTGAATTTTACCGACCACATAATTGAGTCGCTACTTCGCATTGGTTGTACCACTCCTCCAAGTGGCATAAAGTCTGCATATCCACGAACTTCAATAGCTTGAGTTGGACATATCTTAACGCAGCTGTAACATTCCCAACACATGTCTACTGCTCGGTTATATGCTTTATTTTTTTCTTTATCAAGGACCATCAGGTCGTTAGGGCAAATATACTGGCAGGCAGTTTTGTCCTGAGCCTTACATCCGTCGCATTTTTCATTAATTACAAAACTTGGCATAGTTTGAAAATAGTTTTGGTGTATCACAAACATAATAAATTAATCCTTTTTGTGGAGAAAGATAAAAACAGTATTCGGTAAGCTGGAAATTTATTTAGAGCTTATATAGCTGATTATGTGATTAATATACCATGATTTGTTTTTATCTATATATATGAAGATGAGCTAATTTATATTAATTTTAAGTGAGGGGACTATTGGCAGAATCCTTATAACTATAAAATTTACAATTTAGCAAATTAAATATCAGAAGTTCTAGCAAGTATCAGCTATAGTGGTTTGCGAATGCCAGATTAATAAATTAAGTTTATAAACTAAGTTTCATTGCTGAATTCGGAAATTATAAAGTCAAATGGAATCAACAGATAAGGAAATAATTATTAGTATAGTTGAAAATGCTTTTGCCGAGAATCCCAGGCTTAAAACTATGGCTAAAAAGAACAGAGAGCATGCCAGCATCCGCGGGATGACAAAATACGCATATAATTTAATTAAAAAATTTGATGGTGTTTATTTGTCGAAAGATAAAACTACAGTATTGTTTTATTATCTTAAAAGTGATTATAAGATGACTTTCAGGGATTATTTGAAGTATGCCTGGATGTATGTAACTTGTTTGAAATATTCTCAATTTATTCCAACATTAAAGAGGGAGAAAAAAATCGTAAGCTTACGTCCCGACATTCCTGATTATATCTATGTGTGGATACTCGGTTCCGTTCCAAATAACAAAACCTTCGATGGACTTGCAGATATAAGGAATCATTTGTTTGGTCTTTCGGAAAAGCTTGACTTACCTATCATCATCGAAACAGTTATTGAAAAGGTAATAAGGCTATACAAATATGTTGGTTTTGAGATCTATCATGAATGGTATGATAAAGATGCAGACCTTAATGTTTGGTTTTTGAAGAGAGGTGATATTGGGGATTATATTGAAAAAGGTTCAGATTAAAATCAGCGTTTTTTCTAATCAAAATAATTTAAATATCTATTCTATGAAACTCCTTATTCCTGGAATTGCCGGGCTCTGTTTGCTTGGATCCTGCACCGAGAAAATCCCTTCAAAACCTAATGTTTTATTTATTGCTGTTGATGATTTGAGACCGGAACTGAATTGTTATGGAGAGAATCATATTTATTCACCCAATATTGATCGGCTTGCAAATGATGGTATTATTTTCTCAAATGCTTATTGTAATATACCTGTTAGTGGAGCGTCGAGAGCCAGTTTATTAACAGGACTACGCCCTACAAGGAACAGGTTTTTGACCTATCATACCAGAGTAGATGAAGAAGCAGACAATGTTCCTACATTACCGGAGAATTTCAGGATGAATGGGTATTATACTGTATCAAACTCTAAGGTTTTTCATCATTCAGATGATGGGGCAAGAAGTTGGGATGAAGTATGGCTGCCTCAGGGTAAAGGATCGTGGAGAGATTATATTACAAAAGAAAATCTACTCTTGGATTCTATAGATATCAAACTGACACCACCCTTTGAAAGAGTTGATGTTCCAGATAATGCTTATAAAGACGGAAAAACAGCAGACAAGACAATTGCAGACTTGAAAAGACTCAGCAAGACCGGACAACCATTTTTTCTTGCTGCTGGATTCTTGAAACCCCACCTGCCATTCAATGCTCCTGATAAGTATTGGAAAATGTATGATCCTGATAAAATTATGCTTCCAGAAAACGATTCAAAGCCTGAAAATGCTCCTGATGAGTCTATGCATAACTTTGGTGAATTAAGAAATTATGGAATGATTCCAAAAGAGGGTCCTGTATCAGCAGAAATGGCAAAAATGCTTATTCATGGTTATTATTCTTGTGTCAGTTATACGGATGCACAAATAGGAAAAGTGTTGAATGCTTTGGACGAGCTTGGACTTACTGAAAACACTATTATTATCCTTTGGGGAGATCATGGCTGGAATTTACTTGAACACGGACTTTGGTGTAAACATAGTAACTATGAGACATCTCTCCATGCTCCTCTTATTATTAGAGCACCAGGAATCGATGGCGGAAAAACTAATCATTCTATATCGGAGTTTATTGATATCTATCCCACATTATGTGAACTTTCAGGAATTGAAATTCCAGTACATGTTGAAGGTGAAAGTTTGATCGAACGTTTACAAAATCCTGAGAAAACAGAAAATGATTATGCTGTTTCAAAGTACTACAATGGCACAACACTAATCGAAGGGGACTACTTTTTTACAGAGTGGAGCAGTGCAGAAAAGCCATTTATCTCCCGAATGCTCTATAATCATAAAAGTGATCCCGGAGAGAATCTAAATATTTCTGAGATGGATGAGTATCTGGAATTAAGTCAAAAAATGACTGAAGATCTTCATGAAAAATGGGGTGCTGATTTTGAGAGAGATTAAAAAAGCAACCATCTTAATTTTAATTCCAGTTACTAGAAATAGTAAGTAAATATTTTCTACTCACATACTTACATTATTCTTTATATAGTTGCTTTCCAAATATTCTTCTTTTTTTCGTTTAGGGCTCGTTTTTTAATGGTTTTTTATATTAAGGAGTAGCTGGCACTTCGGCTGCGCTTCAGCAACCGAATAAAGTAAATATGAAAAATTTATGAGATGAGAGGATATATGTACATATTAGAATGTTCTAATGGAAAGTACTATACAGGAAGTACAATTGATCTTGAAAAAAGAGTCATGGAACACTCGAATGGTGAAGGATCTAATTTTACATCTAAGCATCTTCCTGTAAAATTGGTTTATTATGAAGAATACCAGAGGATAGATGAAGCTTTTTATCGGGAAAAGCAGGTACAAGGTTGGAGTCGGAAAAAGAAAGAAGCTTTGATTAGAAATGAAACACAGACTTTACATAATTTAGCGGTTTGTAGGAATGAGACTCGCTTCGACTGCGCTCAGCGACCGAAACGCAGCGACTGAAACACAGCGACTGAA
>JAGLSB010000386.1 GCA_023135955.1 Bacteroidales bacterium
GTAGGCTATGATTTAGAGAAACACCTAAAACAAGTTGAAGGTGTGCAAGCAATGTCTGTTTTTGCCGACCGTGTTGTTGGAAAGCCATATCTTGAATTGGAAATTGAACGCGATGCTCTTGCTCGCCATGGAATTAGTGTAAAAAACCTTCAAACTGTAATTAGCAGTGCTATTGGAGGAATGCAATTAACAACTACCGTTGAAGGGCGAGAACGTTTCGCTGTTCGATTACGATATGCTCGGGAATATCGTGATAATCCTGAGGATTTGAAGAAAATACTAATACCAACTTCAAATGGAAATCAAATTCCTCTTGGGGACTTAGTAAAACTTCAATACGTCCGCGGCCCCCAACTTATTAAGAGTGAAAATACATTTCTTGTTGGCTATGTCATTTTCGACAAACAAGAAGGATTTGCTGAAGTAGATGTAGTGGAAAGTGCACAAGACTATCTTAATGGATTAATAGAATCGGGTGATTTTGAAATACCTGCCGGTGTTAGTTATGTTTTTACAGGTAATTATGAAAATCAAATTCGGGCAACAAAACGTTTATCACTCGTTTTACCAATTTCCTTGATGATTATTTTCCTAATTCTATATTTTCAATTCCGGTCAGTAGTATCCACAACACTAATCTTTACAGGTATTATTGTAGCTCTTTCAGGTGGATTTATTATGCTTTGGCTATATGGACAGCCCTGGTTTTTGGACGGAAGCCTTGCAGGAATTCATCTTAAGAATTTGTTCCAGGTAAACACCATTAATCTGAGTGTTGCTGTTTGGGTTGGTTTTATAGCATTGTTTGGTGTGGCTACCGATGATGGAGTTCTAATCAGTACCTATATAAAACAATTGCAGGAAAAAAAGAAGCCGAAAACAGTTGAAGATATTCGGTCAATTGTACTCGAAGCTGGTTCAAAAAGAGTACGCCCGGCCATGATGACCACAGCAACAACTATAATTGCTCTGCTTCCTGTTATTACATCAACCGGGAAAGGGTCTGATATAATGGTCCCCATGGCTATTCCATTATTTGGTGGAATGACTATCGAAGTACTGAGCATGTTTATGGTTCCTGTTCTCTATAGCTTATGGCAGGAAAATAAAATTAAAAATGAATTGAAAAATCAAAAAGTAAAAAGTCATGAAAAGATCTAGAAATATAATTGGAATACTATTCTTGCTGATTTCTTCAATGCTTTCAGCTCAGAATGAACTAGGAAACTACTTACAGACAGCTGCAGAAAATAATCCTGGACTTAAGGCAAAATTTAGCGATTATCTGGCAGCCATGGAAGTAGCTCCACAAGTAAAAGCCCTACCCGATCCTCAAATTGCCTTTGCATACTTTATTCGACCTGTTGAAACACGTGTTGGACCGCAAGAGTTTAGATTCTCTGCTTCACAAATGTTTCCATGGTTTGGCACATTAAAAGCAAGAGAAAATGTAGCTATTCAAAATGCAAAAGTAAAATATGAACTTTTTCAAGAGGCGAAATCAAGATTATACAATGAAATCAGGTCAGCTTACTTCAATATATATCTAAATCGCAGGGCTATTGAGATTAGTACCGAAAATATCAATATACTTAACTCATTTCAAAAACTTGTGATCATTAAGGTAGAGGCCGCAATGGTTTCTGCTGTTGATGAATATCGTATTGAAATGGAGATTGGTGATCTGGAAAATCAATTGGCATCATTGCGCGATATGCAGAATGTATTGGAGGTCATGTTCAATAATCTTCTCAATACTAAAAGGAATGAGGAGATTATAACACCGGAAATTTTGTGGAACAGTGACATTACGATTTCCAAAGAGCAAGTTTTAGATTCCATTGCACATAGTAATCATCAGTTATTAAGCCTTTCATTACAACAAGAGGCTTTAAATTACAGAAAAGAAATAGCTGATAATTTGGGAAAACCCAGCTTTTCCATAGGACTTGATTATACTTTTATTGGTAAGGGAAGCAATTCTTTGGCAGGTACCGATGCTTTTGTTTTTCCAAAGGTGGGAATTACCATTCCTCTTTATCGAAATAAATATAAAGCAATGGTAAATGAGGTTGTTTATCTACAGGAATCTAAAGAATTTGAAAAATCAGATAAAGAAAACTTATTGGTATCTGTAGTAGAGAATACCTGGAAAGAATACAAAGATGCTGATAGAAGAATCCACTTGTATGCCGCACAATTATCATTAGCTCGCCAATCAATTACACTACTTGAAATTGAGTACTCAACAGGGAATGAAAATTTTGAAGAAATTCTCAGAATGGATCGCAGAGTCCTCAAATATAATTTGGAGCTGGAAAAAGCAAGGGCAGACAAACAAGCTGCTATTTCATTTATGAATTACTTAATGGGAAAATAATTATGAAGAATATTATAAATAATATCAAAGAGAATTACAAATTAGTTATAAGCGTACTAATTGTAGGATTAATACTTGGGTGGATGTTTTTCCACTCACCAAAGGATACAAAAGTTCATGAGAATCAAATTGAAGGACATGAAGGGCACAATCATGAATCGGCCGACCACACAACATGGACATGCTCCATGCACCCTCAGATTAAACAAGATGAATCCGGTCAATGTCCTATCTGTGCAATGGATTTAATTCCATTGGAGCCAATTCAATTAGTTGGTAATGATATAGATCAAAATGAAATTGTCATGACGGAATCTGCTGCAAAACTGGCAGACATTCAAACCTTAATAGTTTCGACAGGGACTCCTCAAAAATCTGTTTATTTACAAGGGAAGGTCCAGGCAGATGAAAGAAACATTGCAGAACTTACAGCGCGTTTTGGTGGACGAATAGAAAAACTATTTGTAAACTTCACAGGGCAGAATGTGCAAAAGGGTGATAAATTAGCCAGCATTTATTCACCCGATCTGGTAAATGCTCAAATGGAATTACTTGAGGCTATTTCATTTAAAGACTCCAGACCTTCTTTATACAAATCAGCAAAAGCCAAACTTATATTATGGGGATTAACAGAGGAGCAAATCTTGTCAATTGAAAATAATGATGAACCTCAGGTGCATTTTGATGTCCTCGCTCCTATTTCAGGTACTGTAAGTTTGCGACATATAGCTAAAGGGGATTATATAAAAGAAGGTTCTGCTTTATTCAGTCTGGTTGACCTTTCAAATGTGTGGGTCATCTTTGATGCCTATGAAAGTGACCTTCCATGGATAAAATTACAGGACAATGTGAATTTTACAATCCAGGCCTTAGCAGGAAAGATGTATTCTGCAAAAGTGACTTTCATTGATCCGTTTATAAATGCAAAGACCAGAGTCGCAAAAGTTAGAGTAGAATTAGATAATATAAATCAGGACTTAAAACCTGAGATGTTTGTAAATGGTATTGTTGAATCGAAAATTGCTGAAAATAGTCAAGAGATATTAATCCCAAAATCCGCTGTATTATGGACTGGAAAACGTGCTGTAGTATATGTGAAAGTTCCCAATCGTAAAACACCCTCCTTTCTTTATCGCGAAGTTTTATTAGGTCCAGAAGCAGGCGCGTTTTACCTTGTATCTGAAGGCTTAAAAGAAGGAGAAGAGATTGCAGTAAATGGAGTTTTCAAAATTGATGCTGCAGCACAACTTATTGGTTTACCAAGTATGATGAATCCGGGTGGCGGAAATGTCTCAACAGTACATAATCACAGTGATATGAACGGGTCAACTTCGCCAGAAAGTCTTGAAGTTCACGTAGATAAAAATATTAGCGATAAGCCTGCAGATAAAATACCCGCAGAATTTAAAAAGCAATTATCGCATTTTTACAATGCATACTTGCTAATGAAAGATGCTTTTGTTGTTTCAGATTCTGATAAAGTTAGCAGAGAAGCTGCTCATGTATTTAAAGTTTTGAAAGAAGTTGACATGGCTTTACTAAAAG
>JAGLSB010000387.1 GCA_023135955.1 Bacteroidales bacterium
AAATAATATTTTCTTTTACGTCAGTGGCAAGGATAAAAAGCGGTTCAGGTTTTCCTCCAATGTCTAATCCTTTTCGCTGACCGATAGTATAAAAATGTGCTCCCTTATGCTTTCCTACATGAATCCCTGATGATCTATCATATTTCCATGCTTTGGAAATCTCTATAAAATTATCCGTATCAGTTTGTTTTAAATATATTTCAGAATCTTTAGAAATCTCTATTACTTCTCCCTCTCTCGCTTTAAGCTGCTGTTGTAAAAAAGTGGGCAGATCAACTTTCCCAACAAAACATATTCCTTGTGAATCTTTCTTTTCTGCAGAGGCAAGTTTTATTTCTCTAGCAATTTCTCGCACTTCAGATTTTTGTAAATGCCCGATAGGGAACAATGTTTTAGATAGTTGCTTCTGATTTAGCTGACATAAAAAATAGGACTGATCCTTTCCTTTATCTGCTCCCGCTAATAGTTGATGGTATGTTTTATCACCTATCTTTAATTCTGATTTTTGACAATAATGTCCGGTTGCGACATAATCTGCATTAAAAGGTTTCAATGCTTTGAAGAATTCATCGAATTTAATCTCACGATTGCATAAAACATCCGGATTTGGAGTTCTACCTTTTTCATATTCAGAAAACATATAATCTACTACCCTCTTTTTGTATGATTTACTCAAATCCACAACATGAAAAGGAATGTCAAGGCTTTTTGCAACAAGTTCAGCGAAAGTAACATCTTCATCCCATGGACAATCAGCTTTTAAAAGACCGGTTTTATCGTGCCAGTTTACCATAAAAACAGCTACAACATCATAACCTTCTTTTTTTAAAAGATATGCTGCAACACTAGAGTCTACCCCACCCGACAATCCTATTACTACTCGTTCTTTCATTTTTCATTATTGAATCGGATGCAAATTTAAGGAAAAGTACGCAACTTTTTCCAACCATCTTTGAAATTGAATTTTCGGGAACAAACAAAAAGCAGTACTTTCATTGAGCAAAAAATACAATAATGAATCGAGACATATTAATTCAACTTTTTAGGGAACATTTTAAAACGAAGCCTGATAGTTTCCAACTCTTACCTCGGTCAGGATCCCCAAGAGTATATATAAGGATGAAAAGCAAGAAAATTTCTTGCCTTGGTGTTTATAATGAAAACATTGCTGAGAATAAGGCATTTTTCAGCTTCACTAAGAGTTTTCTGAAGAGCAGGTTAAATGTCCCATATATTTATAACATTCATGAAAACCAACAGTATTATTTAATTGAAGATCTCGGTGACTTAAGTTTAAAGCAAGAGCTCGACAATCTTGGATCAAGTTCCTCAGATTCGAAAAAGAAAGCTGGATATTACAAGCAAGCTATAAAAGACCTGATTAAATTTCAATTAACAGAAGAAAATAAGATTGACTACAGCCTTTGCTTTCCACGAGATAGATTTGACAAACAATCAATCTTGTGGGATTTGAATCATTTTAAATATTTCTTTGTCAAATTATCAGGGATTTCATTTGATGAACAGGCATTGGAAAATGATTTTCAAGAAATAGCAGAAAACCTTTCCAGAGTATCAAATAGCTTTTTTCTGTTCCGTGATTTTCAATCCAGGAATATTATGATTTCTAATGAGAAGTTATATTATATTGATTACCAGGGAGGAAGAAAGGGAGCTCTTCAATATGATGTTGCTTCCCTGCTGTTTGAAGCAAAAACAAATCTATCTGATAATTTCCGGAAAGAAATGCTGGAGTTTTATATCGATGAATTAAGCAATAATTCAAATATCCATAGAGAAGATTTTCTTAAGGATTTTTATGGATTTGTATTTATTAGAATATTGCAAGCTTTGGGAAGCTACGGACTAAGAGGGTGGGTTGAGAAAAAAGCTTTATTCCTTCAATCTGTTCCATATGCTCTGAAAAATCTGAAATGGTTACATGAGAATACACTTATCCCAAATGCTTATTCAGAATTAAACAGGATAGTTAAAAACTTATACAGCAATGAGAAATTGTATAGGTATGCTCCCGCCAATAAAGAAAAACTAACAATTCTTATTCAAAGTTTTTCATACAGAAATCAATTACCAGATGACTTGACCGGAAACGGTGGAGGATTTATCTTCGATTGCCGTGGAATAAATAATCCCGGGAAATATCCTGAATTAAAAGAATATACCGGAAAAGATTCTATTATTGCGAAATTCTTTCTTGAAAAAAGTGAGATGACATCATTCTTAGACGATATAAAAAGCATAATTTCCAGAAGTGTAAAGCAATATAATCTTGAAGGATACAAGCATTTACAGCTTAGCTTCGGGTGTACCGGAGGAAGACATCGATCTGTATTTGCAGCAGAAAAAATAAAGCAATACCTGGAACAAAATTCCGATGTTATTGTTGAGCTTTCACACAGAGATTTATCTTATGATTAAGGAATAGAATGACGAAGAAACTTTGAAAGAAAGATTGCAATTTAAATCGCAGAAAAAAAACATTAATTATTTTTGCGCCAAATGTACCGAATAATCCTTTGAAAAGTTATTCTGTTGTAAACCTATGAAAAATAAAAAAATCAGCCTGAGATGAGAAAGCAAGCAATGATATTATCTGCCGGTATAGGTTCCCGTCTGGGAGAACTTACCAATGACAAGCCAAAAGCCCTGGTTGAATATCATGGCAAGCCTCTTATTCTTCATGTCCTAGACAAACTGAGAGAATCAGGATTTACTAGAATTATTGTTAACGTTCATCATTTTGCAAACTTACTGGTAGATTTTTTGGAAAGTCAGAGAGATGAATTTGATGAAATAATTATTTCCAACGAAAGTGAATTGCTTGATACAGGCGGAGGTATAAAAAATGCCTCTATTTATTTCGATGATTCGCCTATACTTATTCATAATGTTGACATTATCAGCAATATTGACTTGAATAAATTCTGGAATTTTCATAAAGGCACCGATGAAATTGTCAGCCTGGCTGTGAAAGACAGAAATACTACAAGATCATTATTAATGAATGACAAAAATCTACTTTGTGGATGGAGAGATAACAGAAATGGAGATGAAATTATTAGCAGACCGAAAGAGAGGCTAATGCCTATTGCCTTTAGCGGTATTTATATTTTAGATAAACGATTTATTGAAATGCTTCCAAAAGTTGCACCATATAGTATTATGACAGAATTTTTAAAATTTTCTAAGAAAACCGACATCAGATTATACGCACACTCAGCAGATGATTGGAAAGATATAGGAAAACTTGACGCTTTTCAATAAAATTACTTTAATAATATTATTTTTGCGGCTCAAAATAAAGAAAGAACATGAAGTTGGATAAGAAGACAATTGATTTTATTGAAGAATTAAATAATAAATTTGAGAAAAGTGAACCAAAAGAGGTTCTATCTTTTCTTTACAAAGAATGTAAGGGAAAAATCGCTCTCTCCTCAAGTATGGGAGCCGAGGATCAGGTATTAACCGAGATGATGGTAGGTATAAATCCAAAAACCCGAGTCTTCACTCTTGATACAGCAAGGCTTTTTCCTGAAACATATGATCTAATAAGCGAAACTAATAAGAATTACAATATCAAAATAGAGGTTTTCTTTCCCGATAATAAAAGTATTGAAGGAATGGTCAAAGAAAAAGGGATAAACCTTTTTTATGAAAGCGTTGAGAATCGTAAATTATGTTGCCATCTAAGAAAGATTGAGCCTGCCAAAAGAGCTTTCAAGGGCTTAGATGTATGGATAAGTGGTTTAAGAAAAGACCAGTCATTGAATCGTTTTAATACAAAATTAGTAGAATGGGATGAGGTGAATGGTTTGATGAAAGTGAACCCTCTGCTAAACTGGACTGAAAAAATGGTTTGGGATTACATCAAAGAGAATAAAGTTCCTTATAACAAACTACACGATAAGGGATTTCCTAGTATTGGATGTCAGCCTTGCACTCGTGAAGTTAAAAAGGGTGAAGATGTTCGTGCCGGACGATGGTGGTGGGAAGAGCCGGAAAATAGTGAGTGTGGCTTGCATGTGAAATGAAAAAAACACTGTAGGGACGAGGCATGCCTCGTCCCTACAGTGTTTTTTTGTGCCCAGAACAAGACTCGAACTTGCACGTACTTGCGTACACTAGTCC
>JAGLSB010000388.1 GCA_023135955.1 Bacteroidales bacterium
CTGCATGTGAAAGAGCCGGCTCAAGAACAGGTAGAGCTAAAGGGTATTCTTTCAAAAGTCAGAAATGCTTATTGCCTGGCCGATAAATCAAAACAATCTTTAGCTTTCAGGCAAAACAAGGAGAATCTTAGCATATCTATCCCCGAAGAACTCAGGCAACCCAGGATCACTGTAGTGGTTCTGGAAATTGCTGACAATGAAGCTCGGGTAATAGATGAAACCCTCCAGCAACTGAGTAACGGAGTGATTCAACTCCCTGTTGAAAAATGTGAATTTGCCACCCGGCGCACCAGCTATGATTATGAGGAAAAAGTTACACAACGATGGGGCGAAAATTCAAAACAGGGCCTGATCTGGACAGTGAATGTTACCAGTCCGGGTGATTTCAGGGTAATAAGTGAAGATAACGGAGAGAATCGCTTACAATACAATATAGTTGCTTCAGGAGATACTTTGTTACTCAATGCAAAAGGGGAGATAGATGTAATGAGTAAGAAGGAACACGAAGGAACAATCCACATAAGTCAATCAGGAGACCAGACAATTCTTGTTTACCCAAAAGTAAGGGCAGAAGTTAGTCGACGATACAAGTTTAAAGGGCTGGAACTTATCCCGATTCAAAAATAAAAACATGAGAACTACTATTCCGTTTGTAATAAGTATAATAGCATTAACATTCCAATCTTGTAGTACCCGTGAACAGCCCAATATTATTTTCATTTATGCCGATGATTGGGGATATGCAGATCTGGGCTGCCATGGAAGCACATTTATTCAAACACCCAATCTGGATCAAATGGCATCTGAAGGAATTGATTTTCATAATTTTTCAGTGAGCAACCCGGTATGTTCTCCTAGCCGCACAGCTATTATTACAGGGCAGTTTCCGGCACGACATTCTGTTCATGGGCATTTTGCATCTGTGGAATCGCACATAGAGCGTAACATGCCCGACTGGCTTGATCCTGATGCACCCATGTTGCCCCGCATGCTTAAAAATGCAGGCTATACCACGGGGCATTTTGGAAAGTGGCATCTGTCTAATAATCATGTACCTGACGCTCCATCACCACTTCAATACGGTTATGATGAGTATAGTTGCTTCAATATTTCCAGTCAGTTCCGGCAAATGAATGCTGATTCCAGTATTTATAAAACCATTGATTTTATTGAGCGTAATAAGGATAAAGCATTCTTTGCCAATGTTTGGATCCATGCCACCCATACACCACATTATCCAAAAGAAAGTTATCTTGATCAATACTCTCACCTTAATGAGCAGCAACAGGTGTATGCAGCCATTACTTCTGAAGCAGATTATCGCATTGGATTACTATTCGATAAGTTGAAAGAATTGAAGCTGGATGAAAAAACAATCGTTATTTTTTCTTCCGATAACGGACCCGAAATTACTGGTGGATCCGGGAAGAAAATTTTCAAAGATAACTCAACCGGACTGGGATATGGTACCTATTATTCAGTTGGAGAAACAGGCGGGCTAAAGGGTCGCAAGCGTTCTCTTTATGCCGGGGGTGTACGTACACCCTTCATCGTTAGGTGGCCCGGTGTGGTGCCAGCAGGAAGAATTGACAGTAGCACGGCATTGTCAGGTGTAGACATTCTGCCAACATTCATTGAACTGGCAGGAGCTCAATTGCCTGAAAGCTATAATCCCGATGGGGAAAGCATTCTTGAAGCTATAAAAGGGCAGGATTTTACAAGGAAAAATGCCATATACTGGCAATGGCTTTTCCCTAAAATTAATTCTCATCATTGGCAAACAGCAGGAATCCAGGAGGACAACTGGAAATTGTTGATCAATGAAGATACAGGAATAAAGGAGTTGTATGATATTTCAGTTGACTGGGCAGAACAGCAAAATCTCATTACGCAGTTCCCGAAAAAAGCAGGGATCCTCGAAACAAAAATTAAACAGTGGGAAAAAACCTTGCCAGATCAACCCAATGAAAGCTGTTTCTCAGATCAAAGAATCGAAATAATCACGAAAGTAACTAAACCACTATGAATTGAAAATCCATAGGTTTAACATTGCGAATGAAATTCGCATAAGTAACAAGAACATTTTAGAACAAATAGCAATTAAAAATTTATAGAAACTGAAAGTAACTGCAATGAAATTGCAGGGTTTAAACCATTAATAGAAAATAAAAAATGAAAAAAATAGTTTTAACATTAAGCATAGCTATCTTGATAAGCTGCACCACCCAGGAACCAAGCTGGGAGGAAATGAATACTTCAAAAAATGAAGCAAAAGAGGCCTTTAACGATGCAAAATATGGCATGTTTATCCATTGGGGATTATACTCTATTCCGGCTGGTGAATGGAAGGGGAAAAAGATGGAAGAGTTAAAAGGTCCCAGGGTAGCCGAATGGATACAATTAGGAGCCGAAATTCCAAGGGAAGAATATGCACAATTGGCAAAGCAGTTTAATCCTGTTGAATATGATGCGGAGGCAATTGCAAGACTGGCCAAAAAGGCCGGAATGAAATATGTGGTATGTACATCAAAGCATCACGATGGTTTCGCCATGTACGATTCTCAGGTAAGTCAATATGATATAATTGATGCCACTCCATATAAAAAAGACCTCGTTCAGGAATTGTATGAGGCATGTAAGAAACAGGGACTTGATTTTGGACTCTACTATTCCCATAACATCGACTGGATGGATGGAAACGATTGCGGATATTCAGAATTGCTTGCCTCAGGACTGCCCATGAATGATAAGGCAACACGTAAAATGGGTGCTAATACCTGGGATCCCAGTCCGAATACCTTTTCAGAGTATCTTGAAAATAAAGCCTATCCCCAGGTTAAGGAGATCCTGACCAAGTTCCCCGACATGACCACCTTGTGGTACGATATGGGGCATTATGTAACACCAGAGCAAAGCAAGAAATTTTACCAGATCGCCTATGACCTTCAGCCCAACATGCTGGTGAATTCCAGGGTGGGACACGATCTTGGGGATTTTGATATTCCTGGTGACAATAAAATTCCTGAAGATCATTTGTCCATAACTAAACCATGGCAGACCGTAGGCACGACCAATAATTCCTGGGGCTATAAATATTATGACGAAGATTGGAAATCACCGAAGGAACTCCTTTTCTGGCTGATAGAGATTGTAAGCAAGGGAGGTAACTATATGTTGAACATAGGACCAAAAGCAACAGGGGAAGTACCTCAGCAATCTGTTGACAATTTATTGGTAGTGGGGGAATGGCTATCAGTGAATGGTGAAGCTATATACAATACCCGAAAATGGAAAGTGACCCATGAAGGTCCAACACAGATAAAAATGGACGGTACAGGTGACAGGGAGAAACATGGATTTAAGGCAGAATTTACCCATCTGGATTTTTGGTTTACCCAAAAAGGAAGTGATTTATATGCTATAGCTCTGGAATATCCTGACGAAAAGATTATAATCAAAAGTCTGAACACAGAAAATGTAGCAGAAATAAAATCAGTTAGCATGCTGGGGATTCAGACAGAAATCGATTGGAAGCAGACCAGTGATGGGCTGGAGATCGACCCTGGCCTTGTTAAAGCAGATAAGAATGGATATGCACTGAAGATTGAATTTTAAAAGTTTAGTAAATTGTTATAAATATAAATCCGAGCAGTATGAACAGAATAGTAAGAAATATCCCAAATGTACTCGGCATAGTTGCATTAACATTACCATCCTGTAATACACAGGGCCAACCGGAGCGTCCCAATATCATTTTCATTTTTGCCGATGATTGGGGTTATGGCGATCTTAGCCTACACGGAAGTACCTGGATTCAGACCCCTAACTTGGATAAAATGGCTAGTGAAGGTATAGACTTTACAAACTTTACCGTTAACAGTCCGGTATCTTCACCCAGTCGCACTGCTGTTATGACAGGGCAATTTCCTGCAAGGCATAGTATACACCAACACCTGGCAGGTGTAAAATCAAATCAAAAGAGAGGGATGGCTGACTGGCTGGATCCGGAAGCTCCCATGCTGCCACGTTTGTTTAAAGAAGCAGACTATGTAACCGGACATTTTGGGAAATGGCATCTGGGAAATTGTTCAGACGCACCACGTGAAGATGTATATGGTTACGATGAATTTGCCACATTTAACGGATCTAAAATTAATGATATAAGAAAAGATAGCCTGGCCTCTGTGGACCATGCTGTGAAATTTATCAAAGAGAATAAAGACGAAGCTTTTTTTGTGAACTTATGGTTACATGAGACGCATCTGGCACATTTCCCACAGGACAGGTATATGGATCATTTTAAAGATCTGAATGAACAGAAGCAAGTGTATGCGTCTGTAATAGCCGAAGGTGATGAAGGGGTTGGAAGGATTCTGGATTTGCTGAAAGAACTAAACCTTGATGAAAAGACATTGGTGATATTTTCTTCAGATAACGGGCCCGAGGCTACAAGAAGCAAAGAAGCTCATTGGTTTCATAATAATAAAAATGGTGGTTTTGGTGGCTATTTTTCCGTTGGAGAGACAGCAGGACTTGTGGGTCAGAAAAGGTCACTTTATGCCGGAGGAGTTCGCGTACCTTTTATCGTGAGATGGCCCGGTGTTGTCCCGGCCGGTAGGATTGACAGCACATCAGTAACGTCGGCAGTTGATCTGCTACCAACATTTGCCGAAGCCGCAGGAATAGATATCCCCGATAACTATCGTCCGGATGGAGAAAGTATTTACTCCGCAATTAAAGGAGATGACTTTAAAAGAACCAAAGCGATTTATTGGGAATGGAGAGGCGGTATTTCCAAAGATTATATGTGGCCATCCTTAGGTGTCAGAGAGGGACAATGGAAACTCGTTACTAATAAAGAATTGAACAGGACTGAATTATATAATATTGAAAATGACTGGGCTGAGAAAAAAGATGTAGCAGCTGAATATCCTGAAATAGTTGAAGAACTGTCAGCAAAAATTGATGCATGGAAAACTTCCCTGCCCACGGAACCTAAGAAGGAGTGTACTTCAAAAGAAAGGAAGAAATAATGAAAAAGTTTTTTTATGTGTTTGGAATTGCAGGTTTGCTGATTGGATCAAGGGCATGCAATAAGGCCGAGCAGCAGGAATTACCAAATATTATATTCCTGCTCTCTGATGACCAGACGAGTATCGCCACAGCTTGCTATGGGAATCCACAGGTTATAACGCCCAACATGGATCAGCTGGCTGAAGAAGGGATACTGTTTCAGAACCATTACAATACCACTGCAATCTGCATGGCAAGCCGGGTCAGTATACTCACAGGAATGTATGAATACAAAACCGGTTGTAACTTCGAGCATGGAAATCTGATGGTTGAGAAATTTGAGAACAGTTATCCTGTAATTCTAAAGGAAGCAGGTTATTTCACAGGTTTTGCAGGAAAAATTGGATTTGATCTGGATGTAAAAGAATCGGAGAAAATAGATAAAAAACTTCCGGTTGGATATTTCGATATGTGGGGCGGTGGTCCGGGTCAAACCTATTATGCTACTGCCAAAAACCCGACAATTGCTTCCTATGCAGATGAATATCCTCACAGCACAAGAGCATATGGAGCATGGGGCAATGACTTTATAAAGGCTGCAAAAGCATCAGGCAAACCATTCTGCATGTCTATCAGCTTCAAGGCACCTCATTTACCATTTACACCAGATGCCTGCTTCGATCAAGTGTATGCTGGAAAAGTATATCAAAAACCAGCGAATTACGGAGCCGAAAATGCCACGCACATTGCGCCCCAGGCTAAAACAGGACGCCAGTATAATAGTTATAATTTCTGGAGAAAATCAGAGGAGAGCTACCAGGATGCCATCCAGAGTTATAACCAGTTGATCCATGGCGTGGATTATGCCCTTGGTATGATCCGGAAATCTTTGGAGGAACAAGGTGTCGCAGATAATACCATTATCATTTTCACAAGTGATAATGGTTACAGTTGCGGGGCTCATAATTTGGGTGGTAAAGTGCTTCCATATGAAGAAGCTTCAATGTCACCATTAATTATCTTTGACCCGAGAATGCCAAAAAAGGAAAGAGGAACTAAGAGAGAAACAGTTACAGCAAATATAGATATGGCGCCAACCATACTAAGATTTGCAGGTCTTGAAATTCCTGAAAACATGGATGGTGAAAATCTAATGCCCCTAATCAAGGAAGAAAAAGGGATCGCACGGGAAAGTATTGCCCTGTTTAACATGTGGGGGAATGATGAGATACAGGCTATGTCTGTGGTTAATGAAGACTGGAAATACATTTACTGGCAATACTCCGATAGCATTATGGAGTCAACTGAAGAACTATTCAATATTGGGAATGACCGACTGGAGATGGAAAACCTTTCTTCAAATCCGGATTATTCTGAAAAATTGGATGAGATGCGAACTTATTACAAGGAGCACTTTGATCACCTGGTGGATAATGCAGTAGATTACAATTC
>JAGLSB010000389.1 GCA_023135955.1 Bacteroidales bacterium
CCGCCTACCATAAACTGATATTTTACATTGTTCCGGAAAGAGTCTCCCAGACCTCCGTGCCAACCAGCAAGCCCAACACCTCTGGCAATTGCGTCCGTTAAGCCTTTTTCCTGTTCCTTGGTAATTTTCCCCATTGTCCATACCTGAATAACCAGATCAATTTTATTCATTAAGTCTTTATCGGTATAACAATCCAAATTGTCGTAAACAAAAACTTCAGCTCCTTCCGATTTCATCCAGGGAACAAAAATATCTTTGCACAGCTCCGGCTCATGTCCCTTCCAACCACCAAATACAAACAAAACTTTTTTTCCTGTTAGTTCAGATTTCTTTTCCTGAGCCTTTATGCTAAAAGGAAGAAACAATAATGCAAATAGAATAATACTGACATTTTTGAAATTTTTGGTTTTAATCATGACTATTAAATTTAATTAGATTTGCTTTTATCAGAAAACAAGGAGTAACAATTGGCAATATAAAGAAAATCTTCAAATATCCTATATACAATTATTGTTGTGAATTAATGCAACGAATTAAACTCTTCCTGTAATGATCATTCTCTTTACCAGGTTTTGAATTTAAGATTAGAATTCTTATTATCTTGCAAAGCCACTAACTTGAAACTCTAAAAAAAAGAAACTATAGATTGGTTTAAAGTTAAAGCTTGATTTATCAATCACAAAATCTGAACACACAAAAAATCCTAAACACATAAACATGAAACAATTCAGACTTATACTCGCAGGACTAATTCTTTTCGGCGTAATAAATGCCCAAGATAGAGTTACAGGGAAAAATTTTGCAACTCGTTCAGAGGTAATTGCTCAACATGGTATGGCAGCTACAAGTCAACCACTTGCCACCCAGGTTGCTCTCGACATTTTAAAAGCCGGGGGTAATGCAATAGATGCAGCAATTGCTGCTAATGCTATGCTGGGACTAGTTGAGCCAACCGGAAACGGATTGGGAGGAGATTTGTTTGCTATTATTTGGGATGCCAAAGAAGAAAAATTGTGGGGGCTAAATGCCAGCGGTCGCTCACCAAAATCTTTAACGCTCGAATATTTTCTTGAAAATGATTATAAAAGTATTCCCGCACTAGGACCACTTCCGGTTTCTGTTCCTGGATGTGTGGATGGTTGGTTTGAGATGCACGACAAATTAGGAACTATGTCGATGGAAAAAATTCTTGCTCCAACAATAAAATATGCAAGAGAAGGCTTCCCTGTTTCTGAACTAATAGCGTATTATATGGGTCGTAGTGCATATTCTCTTCAAAAATATCCCGGATTTAAAGAAACATATATGCCAAACGGGAAAATGCCCGCCAAGGGAGAAATATTTAAAAATCCGGATCTCGCAAACACCCTGGAGCTGATTGCGAAAAAGGGAAGGGATGAATTTTATAAAGGATCTATCGCTAAAACCATCGATAAATATATCAAAGAGCAAGGGGGATTTCTTTCATACGATGATATGGCCTCGCATAAGTCGGAATGGGTAGAACCTCTTTCTACCAATTACAGAGGATACGATGTATGGGAGTTGCCACCAAACGGACAGGGAATTGCAGCCTTGCAGATTCTTAATATTCTTGAACTTTATGATATTAAATCGATGGGATTTGGGAGTGCTGAATACTTGCATTTGTTTACGGAAGCAAAAAAACTGGCTTATGAAGATAGAGCTAAATTTTATTCTGATCCCGATTTCAATGAGCTACCGATAGATAAACTGATTTCAAAGGAATATGCAAGAGAAAGAAATGAACTGATCAATTTGAATAGGTCTGCAAGATCATTTCCTCCTGGCGATTTTGGACAGGGGGAGACAATTTACATGACCGTTGCAGATAGCGAAGGAAATATGGTGTCTCTTATTCAAAGTAATTACCGCGGAATGGGAAGTGGAATGACCCCAACCGGATTAGGATTTATTCTGCAGGATAGAGGAGAATTATTTAGCCTTGAAGAAGGTCATTACAATGTTTATGAACCAGGGAAGCGACCATTTCATACCATTATTCCAAGCTTCATAACCAAAGATGGAAAGCCATGGGTAAGCTTTGGAGTGATGGGCGGAGGAATGCAGCCACAAGGGCATGTTCAGATTGCTGTTAATCTTATCGATTTTGGAATGGGACTGCAGGAGGCTGGCGATGCACCCAGAATACAACATGTTATGTCTTCAGAACCTACAGGATACCAAATGAAAGATGGTGGCTGGATTAATCTGGAAACAGGAATTGATTACGAGGTAATAAGAGAACTGATTCGAAAAGGACATCGTGTAAAATTCGACCTCGGAGGTTATGGCGGATATCAGGCCATTTTGTGGGATGAGAAAAATAAAGTTTACTATGGCGCCTCTGAATCGAGAAAAGACGGACAGGCATCTGGATATTGAGTTCTGATATAAGAAAGACTTAGCTTTAATCACTCATTAGGGATCAATTATTAATACTTATTGCATTTACAGTCGTTATTCG
>JAGLSB010000039.1 GCA_023135955.1 Bacteroidales bacterium
CCCCTCCTCCCGATATACATCGGGAAGGGAGGGGTGTTAAAAAGAAAATAAGTACAAATAACTATGGCTTATAAAAATAAAAACAAATGAAAAAATTACTAAAAGCTCTAGTCATATTTATTTCATCTTTGGTTATAGGATTTTTAATCTTTTTATTAGCTGCAACACTTGGGAATTACAATCCGGATGAGCAAATTGTTATTCAGGAATCGGAGAGTTATGATTTGCTGCCTGATTGGACAGAATATGATTTTATAATATGGAATATTGGTTATTGTGGACTCGATGCAAGTATGGATTTCTTTTATGATGGTGGTGAGCAGGTAAGGCCGGCGGAGGAGAAAGTTAATATCAGTCTTGACAAAATAACTGAACTCTTATCAGGAAATGATACGGTTGAGTTTTTTCTTCTTCAGGAAGTAGATATTAATTCAAAAAGATCTTATCATGAAAATGAATATAAAAGAATAGAAGAAACATTAGCCTCATATAATTCTGCTGAAGGAATAAACTATAAAGTATTTTTTGTTCCAATTCCGCCAACCGAACCAATGGGTAAAGTAAAATCGGGATTGCAAACCCTCAGTAAATTTATTCCAAAAGAGACTATTAGACATAGTTTCCCTGGAAATTATAGCTGGCCAATGGGCGTTTTTATGCTCGATCGCTGTTTTCTGGTAAGTCGTTTTACTGTCAATAATGGAAAAGATTTACTAATTGTAAATACACATAATTCAGCCTATGATGATGGAAGTCTGCGAGAAGCACAGATGGATTATTTAAAGGTTTTTTTATTAGAAGAGTATAAGAAAGGAAATTATGTTATTGTGGGAGGTGACTGGAATCAATCACCTGCTGGATTTATAAAGGAATTTGATGACCAGGTTTTTGACAATGAGAATTATACTGAAATTCCTGAAGGCTATCCGGAAGGTGATTGGCAATGGGCTTTCGATGAGCAAACGCCCACTAACAGAAGAGTAAAAACAAGGTATGAAAGAGGAGTAACACCTACTACACTTGTCGATTTTTATTTGATGTCACCAAATATCCAGTTGATTTCTGTTAAAACAAAGGATATGAATTTTCAGCATTCTGATCATCAACCGGTATTTCTTAGAATGTCATTAAAGAATTAAAAATCATATTAAAAATATTCATGAATAATTCCAATGTATATGCAATGACAATGACTTTGTTTATTGCATTGGAGAATATATTATTGCATTAACCTAAATAAAAAGTATATGAAATCTTTAAGATTTTTTTTAATTGGCCTGTTAACACTCATATTTTTTGGAATAATTGCAGTAATAGTCTTTGTAAGATTTACTTCACGGAAAGCCTTACCCGATTATAATGAAAATATTCAGCTCAGTTCCCTGAGTGCAGAAGTTGAGGTGATACGCGATGAACACGCGGTACCACATATTTATGCAGAGAATGAATCTGATTTGTATAGGGCTGTTGGCTACCAGATGGCTCAGGACAGGCTATGGCAGATGGATTTATTGCGTCGTTTAACAATGGGTCGATTATCTGAAATTTTCGGAAAAGATCTTGTTGAAGCTGATATGTTATTTAGATCACTACATTTCAGTGAAAAATCACATGTGGTTTTAGATAGTTTAGATACAGAAATAATAGTTTCTCTCCAGGCTTTTGCAGATGGAGTGAATGAATTTATTGATAATAATACAAAAAAATTACCTCCGGAATTTACGATACTTGGATATAAACCCGAGAAATGGGAGCCTTATCACTCTGCAAACTTGATTGGATATATGGCATGGGGCCTTACAAAGGCATGGAGCACTGAGGTTCTTTTATTTAATATTTCCCAGGCTATAGATGAAGAATATTTTAGTGAACTGATACCTGATATGAATATGCATAATGTATATATTTTCCCGGATGCAAAAGAGGATCAGGAGCTAGCATTTAAATCTGTCATAAGCAGAGTTGGAAGGAAGGTTTCTGAACTCGGATTACAGGTGTTTCAGGCTTCTAATAATTGGGTTGTCTCACCCGATAAGAGTGCAAATGGACATGCTATGCTTGCCAATGATATGCATCTCGATTTGAATGCTCCCGGTATTTGGTATCAGATGCATCAGGTTGTGCCCGGAGAATTAAATGTAACTGGTCTTGTTTTACCTGGTCAGCCATTTGTTATTTGTGGACATAATGAGAATGTTGCCTGGGGTATGACGAATGTAATGGTTGATGATTTGGATTTTTACCGCGAGACTCTGAGTGAGACCGATAGCTTAAAATATAGACTTAATGGTGAATGGAAAGATATTAGAGTAGAGGAGGAGATAGTATATACCAAAGAGGGTAATACTTTGGTTTTATTTAATCAATTTACCCACAGAGGACCTATAATTTCTGCAATTAAAGGTGTTAAAGATAAAACCTTGTCAATGCGATGGATAGGGAATGAATATAGTAATGAACTCAGATCTGTTTATTTGTATAATAGGATGAAAAATTGGGATGAGTTTAAAGATGCTGCCAAAACATTTATTTCAATAAGTCAGAATATTGCTTATGCCGATGCAGAGGGAAATATTGGAATGTACATTGCTGCAGGAGTTCCGATTAGAGAAGGTGATGGAATATTTATCGTGCCCGGGGACACAACTCAATATGATTGGAAAGGGCTTGTTCCTTTCGAGGAATTACCACATAGCTATAATCCTGAATCGGGCTTTATTGCAAGTGCTAATAACCGAACTATTGGTGACAACTATCCTTATTATATTAGCCGTTGGTATGATTTACCTAACAGGTACGAAAGAATTGCTGAGGGATTAACATCAAAAGAAAAGATTTGCATGGATGATATGAAAGAAATTCAATCTGATCAAAATTCAAAATGGGCTGAAAAGCTTGTACCATATTTTCTTTCTTTGATAAATCCTAAAGATGTAGAAGGTGAACTTGAGTTAGCTGCTCTTGAGTTGATAGCTGAATGGGACTTTTCAATGCCTAAAGAAAGTATAGGATCAACAATTTTTGAGCAATTTTATTTTGAATTTGTTTCAAATGTTTTTAGTGATGAGTTAGGCGAAGAATTATATGAGTCTTTTATAAAGGAAGATATACTTGCCACTTATTTTTTAGATAAAATAAGATTAACGAATGAGTCTGTTTGGTTTGATGATATCCTTACTGAAGATAAAATTGAAAGCTCAGGAGATATAGCATTACAATCATTGACTGATGCTGTTAATGCTTTGAATACAAGATTAGGTTCTGATATTAGTAAATGGAACTGGGGAAAGGTCCATACACTTTCATTAATGCATCCACTTGGGAAAGTTGATATGCTTAATATGGTATTTAAATTAAACAAGGGACCATTTCCAGTAGGAGGAAGTTATCATACTGTCAGTGCATATTCCTATCCTTCTGATGATCTTTATAAAGCAAATCATGGTTCATCCCACAGACATTTATTTGTTTGTGGTGATTGGGACAAATCACAGGTAATTATTCCTACAGGCACATCTGGAATTCCTGCCAGTCCATATTATTGTGATCAAACATCTAAGTATTTGAATTATGAATATAATACGGAGTTGTTTAGTAATGGATCTGTTGAGGAGGGTAGGGTTTATGAGATGAGGTTTTTGGTGGAGTAGGAGCTGGTTTAACTCCTTTCAGTCGTTGTTTCAAGTTTGCTCCTTTCAGTCGCGTTTCAGGTTTTAGTTTGTCTCAACCTGAAACCCTTTAAACCTTAAACATGGAATTTGAAACAGCAACTACTAACAATCATTCCCTGAAATAAAAGAAATCCTAAATTCTTCCCCATAAATTGCCTCATTAAATATATTTGAATATTTTTGAGCCGAATTTAAAAAAAAGTGAAACATGACGAAGCCTAAAAAAGTGTTAGGAATTGATATTGGCGGTTCTGGTGTTAAAGGAGCAGTTGTTAATACAAAATCTGGAAAGTTATATACAAAAAGATTCAGGATTCCTACACCGCAACCGGCAACACCAGAGGCAATAGCGGGTGTTGTTAAAAAAATCGCAGAGCACTTTAAATGGACGGGTTTGATTGGTGCTGGTTTTCCCGGTGTTGTGCAACAAGGCATTGTTAGAACAGCAGCCAATGTTGATGATGCCTGGATCAATACCGATATAGAAACACTACTTTCAAAAGCTACTAATTGTCCTGTGCACGTTTTAAACGATGCTGACGTTGCCGGTTTTGGCGAGATGAAATTTGGTGCCGGAAAAAAGGAAAAAGGTTCTGTTTATCTTATTACGGTTGGTACCGGACTGGGTACAGTTATGTTTATTAAGGGTAAATTAGTTCCAAATCTGGAAATGGGACATATAATATTGCATGGTGAAGATGCAGAAAAGTATGCATCTGATGCAGCACGCGAAAGAGAAGGTCTTGATTGGGAAGTATGGGCCGGAAGGTTCAACGAATATCTTGAGAGAATTGAAGCCCTTACCTGGCCTGATCTGATTATTATTGGAGGGGGAGTGAGCAAAAAAGACGACAAATTTTTCAGTCACATTAAAACCAGAGCTAAGATTGTTCCTGCTAAATTGCTAAATGAAGCAGGGATAATTGGTGCTGCTGTTGCTGCAAAGGCGCATTTTTCTTAGGAGTCTTACTGCAAATAAAAATTTGTGTCAGGCCTTCAGCCTGAAGATGAATAATCTTATTTCTTTAACTTGGGATGATATCCCAAGTTGTTGCTCTGTCAGCCCTTCAGGCTGAATATGTTCCTCATTAGACTTTGTTTCTTTAGAATATTCAGGCTGAAAGCCTGATATATCAGACCTTTGGGCATCGCCCAAAGTATTAATATCCCTCGCTCAAATTCTTCATAATAAATATTCCAACTAATTAGGTATACACAAGACTTATGCATAATATTGCAATAGTTTAATGTATACATAAAACAATGGAAGTATTTAACAGAAGTTTATACTATAAGCAAATAGCTCCTTTTATCGGAAAGAACTTAATAAAAGTTATTACCGGTCAGCGTCGTGTAGGGAAAAGCTTTTTCTTAAAGCAAATATTGAATGAAATTGAGCAAAAGAATAAACAAACCCGGGTTATATGGATAAATAAAGAAGATTTTGCATTCGATGGAATAAAAAATTATGTCGATTTAATAAAATATGTGGATGAACGGACTAAAAAGAGTAAAAATATCACTCTGTTTATTGATGAGATTCAGGATATATTAAATTTTGAAAAAGCATTACGACATTTTCATTCAAAAGAGATTTATGATATATACTGCAGTGGTAGTAATTCAAACCTTTTATCGGGAGAACTTGCCACACTTTTGAGTGGTAGAAGTATAGAAATAGAAATTTTGAGTCTGACCTATCCGGAATTTTTGCAGTTTCACAAACTGAAGGATAGTGAAGAAAGTTTTGAAAAATACCTTTTCTTTGGCGGATTGCCAAACCTAATACATTTCAATCTGAGTGAAGATATTGTTTATGATTACCTAAGAAACCTTTATAATACTATAATTGTAAAAGATGTAATTACACGACATTCAATACGAAATGTTACTTTTTTACGTAATTTATCACTATACATTGCTGAAAATACCGGAAGTATTATTACGGCCAAGAAGATTAGCGATTATCTTAAATCGCAACACATAAAAATGTCGCCTGTAATAGTACAGGATTATCTGAGTTATTTAAGTGAAGCTTATTTTGTACATAAAGTAAGTAGGAGCGATATACAGGGAAAAAGGATTTTTGAGATAGGTGAAAAATATTTTTTTAACGATATCGGTATGCGAAATGCTTTGATTGGCTACAAGGTATCCGATATTTCAAAAATTCTGGAAAATATTGTGTTTCTGCATCTAAAATCAGCCGGATATCAAATTACGATTGGAAAAGATCGTACAAAAGAAATAGATTTTGTAGCTCGTAGGAAAAGTGAACTTTTATATGTTCAGGTCTGCTATTTACTAAAAGAACAAGCAACCATAGACAGAGAATTCGGTAATTTGCAGAAAATAAAAAACAATTACCCTAAGATAGTAGTGTCTATGGATAAAAGCTCAAAAGCTTCATACGAAGGGATAGAACATTATCATGTAAGAGATTTTTGTCAAAGCTTATAAATTCTCCACCAACCAATCAACACAATACCCAACACAATTATTACAAATATTTTCTTTCAAATTTTCCTCATTAAAGTACAATCTTCCTTCCTCAGTTTTTAAGTCAGTATTTATCAGCGCTCCACAATCACTGCTCCCAAACTTTTTTACAAAGTCTGCTTCCAATTGTTGAATCTTAAGATTTATTTTATCAGCTTTTTCTTGCTGATTAGCGACATTTAAGCAATAATACCTACCAATTACCATAAAGGAACCGTTAACTGCTCCACATGTTTTATGAAGCCTGCCCATGCCTGCGCCTAGCCCTGATGTTAATTGCTCAGCAACACTTTTATCCAGTTTCAATTCATCAGCAAAAGAAAGAAGAACAGATTGAGCACAATTTTTCCCTTCGGTAAAAGTTTTAATTGCGAATTTTGTTTTTTCCATTTGAGTTTTTATTTAGATAGATAAAATTACGATCTTACTTCTCACCCCACTCTTTATAGAACTGATCTAAAAAATCCTGCATGTATTGATGTCTGTCATTTGCAATCTTTTTACCCGTTTCAGTATTCATCATGTCTTTTAAAAGTAGCAACTTCTCATAAAAATGAGTAATAGTCGGGACATCGCTTTTTATATATTCATCGGCAGAATTGTAGGTCTTTGGTTTAACTTCCGGATCATAAATTTTCCTGTTTTTGAATCCACCGTAATTAAATGCTCTGGCAATTCCTATAGCGCCAATTGCATCGATCCTGTCGGCATCCTGTACAATCTGCAATTCTATGCTGTAATTCTTTTGAGAATTTATATTCTTACTGAAGGAAATGTTT
>JAGLSB010000390.1 GCA_023135955.1 Bacteroidales bacterium
CTTGGACATTCCTTTCTAAAGAAGAGCAAAAAGAGTGGGCAAAAACAAGATGGGGAGGCACTGGATCTATCTAATTTACTGGTTTTAGATTATCAATTAATGGAGAGGCAACAGCACAAATTGTATGAGCAACCCAAAATTGCAAAAGAGCTTGTCTGTTTGCCAACGCTTTTTTTGCCGACCCTAAAAACTAATTTTTTCGGGGGCAGCAGTGCTTCGATTGAGCTGAATTTAGATTGTAATAAATTGATATTTAACTGATAATGAACAAAGCCCAGCATACAACAATTAAGGATTCGGGCTGTGCGAAGCACAAAGCCTGAATCAGGTGTTGACGAAACCGGATTCAAAGCTATGGGGAATAAGTAGTTTTGGGTATTGGATTGTTAAGGAAGGCTTCCGGATTTAGGGATGATATCTTTAATTCTTTAAGTATTAAGTTTCAATCTTCTCTCTGTTTTTCAACTGAATTTTCTTTTATCAGAACAATTAGGACATATTTTTAACTTTTAGACATAGCTATCCCATCCTCTTTTTTCAGAAGGCTTGATTAAGAGCATATTCTATTTTCATATTTATCAGTTTTTTATTTGGAGGTCCCCTGGATCCAAAATGAAAAATGGTTATCAATTTCCCGGTCTTGCATTTAAAGCACGTACCCGTTTGTAATGGCTGATTCTCTCTTGGTAAGGGCCTTCCCAGTTCCTGTTGCAACAAGGGTACACAAGCTTTTTTAAGAGAACTGCTTAATATACCATAATGACGGATGCGTGTAAAACCTTTGGGCAGGATGTGCAGGCAAAACCGCCGGATAAATTCATAATCATTCATTGTGATAATATGCTTTTTCCCTCCTTTTCGATAATCCTTTGCAGTAAAACTGACCTTTCCATTTTCCAGATTTTTAATCCTGTGGTTACTGATGGCCACTTTATGAGTATACCTTCCCAGGTATTCTATGACCTGTGCCGGCCCCCAAAAAGGTTTCTTACAATACACCACCCATTGTTTGGAAAACAACTCTTTGAAAAGACTGTCCTTAAGCGTGAACTGTTTGCGTAGTTCTCCTGCAAATTTAGCCCTGAACACTTTTGACATCGCTTTTACCGGGAACAGGAACTTATTGTTTCCCCGAACACTCTTCCATTTTTTTGATTGGGTAAGGCCTCCCCCGGGAACAATACAGTGCAAATGAGGATGGAATGAAAGGTTCTGTCCCCATGTGTGAAGGATAGCGATCATTCCGGTTTGGGCTCCCAGGAACTTTCCGTTTGAAGCAAATCCATTTATTACCTGCCAGGCTACCCGGAATAGTAATTTATACATCACTTTAGGTTTGTACAGGCAAAATTGATTTAGCTCTTCAGGAAGGGTAAACACCACATGATAATATGGGGCTTTGAACAGCTCCTGTTCCCGTGACTGTATCCATTGTTCACGTTTATGCCCTTGGCATTTGGGACAATGTCGGTTTCGACAGCTATTGTAACTGATATTCACTTTACCGCATTCCGGATTGTTACATACATCAATATGTCCACCCAAGGCCTGAGTCCGACAAACAGATAAAGCATTCAGGGTACGTAGATGCCAGAGGTTTGGCACCCACTGTTCCAATCGACCAGTATTCCGCTGCAGGATATCGGCTACTTCGTATGTCGAACGCATTACTTTTCAGATAAATAAAGTTTATCCAAAGGACTAAAGGCTTTATCTCTTCCTAATTGGGCAACATGAAGATAGACCAGTGTTGTTCTGATGTCACTATGGCCCAAGAGGTCTTTTAGGGTCATAATATCCATCCCCATTTCCAGCAAGTGGGTTGCATAGGTGTGGCGCAAAACATGGGAGGTTACATGTTTTTTTATGCCTGATTTCTTGGCCGCTTCTTTGATAGCCCATTGTACACCAGTCGTGGAAAACTGCTGTAATTGTCCCGTATTGTCTTTTCCATTGAATAACCACACATAAGGAGGGTCCGCCTCAAGGTAAGATCCAATACCCCTGACCAGATGATCACCAAGTGGTACATACCGATCTTTTCGACCCTTTCCCTCTCGAATATGAAGCATCTTTCGGTCAAGGTCTATATCAGGTATTTTAATATTCAACAGTTCAAATCGTCGCAGACCACAGCCATAAAGTAAGGCTAGAACCAGCCGATGCTTTAAAAGATCAGGGGCTTTTAACAATAATCGAACCTCTTGTCTACTTAAAACTACTGGTAGCTTTTTCGAAAATTTTAAACGAGGCAGCAGCACTTCATGACCTGATACACCCATTACCTTATAGGCAAACCGTAAACCATAAACCGTATGCTTAAAGTAACTCGATGAGGGAGTCCGACTTTGGGTCTTCAGATAATGTAGATAATCCAGCACCTGTTCCTGATCAAGTTCAACAGGACTACAATTAAAGTGAAGTGCCATGGTGGAAAGACAACGAGAATAGTTGGTGAGCGTACTAAGGCTTTTACCACTTATCTCGATACTTCGTTGGAGCTTTTGATAAAGTTCACTAAATTTAGGTACCGAAAGACAAGCCTGCTCGATTAGATTGGAACTTTTTTTTCATCTTATAAATATTTATATGTTAAACTAACTAAAAGTACGAAGGATCTTTTTCCCTAGCTACCTTTAGGTTTCGTTCAACACGCG